>NZ_JBYITD010000015.1:0-248734 GCF_057708945.1 Nonomuraea sp. bgisy101 | reverse complement strand
GGGGGGCTTGTGGCCGCCCCTCCCCCCCCCCAGCGAGGTTCCCGGACTGCCGATCTTGGTCCTTTCTCAGCACGTCGAACAGCTGTATGCCCGCGAGCTCCTGGCCGACGGCTCCGGTCCTCAGTGAGAGCGCCATCAGCAAGTACACCACCTCCTTGTTCGGCAAACTCGGCATCACCGATGACGACAACAACAACCGCCGCGTCCTCGCCGTCCTCACCTACCTGAACAAGTCCTGATGCGCGTCTCGGCCCCAGAGACGGAACAGATCGCTCAATCGGTGCTCTCGAACTTCTCCGCCGGCACGTCCTGAACCCGGGCCTCTGCTTCCGGCGTGGTGGCCCTCAGGGTGAGCCGCTCCCCCGCGGCCGCCGTACGAGAAGCATCAGAGGGACGTGACGTGTCGACGGTGACGGTTCCGCCCTCGCCGACCTCGCCGGTCAGCACCATGGTCGAGAGCCGGTTGTCGAGCTCTCTTTGCACGGTACGGCGTAGCGGCCGGGCCCCGAACTCCGGCTGGTAGCCCTTCTCGGCCAGCCAGTCCTTGGCCGCGTCGGTGACCTTCAGCGCGATGTCCTGGCTGCGCAGCCGCTGGCGGGTCTTCTCAAGCAGCAGGTCGACGATCTGGCGCAGCTGTCCCTTCTCCAGCCGCTTGAAGACGATGGTCTCGTCGATGCGATTGAGCAGTTCGGGCCGCAGCGAGTGGCGCAGCAGGTCCATGAGCTGGTCCTGCAGCTCGGTGGAGTCGGGGTCGGCGTTCAGGATGAGCTGGGCGCCGATGTTGCTGGTCATGATGACGATCGTGTTGGTGAAGTCGACGGTGCGGCCCTGCCCGTCGGTCAGGCGGCCGTCGTCGAGCATCTGGAGCAGGATGTTCATCACGTCGGGGTGGGCCTTCTCGATCTCGTCGAGCAGCACGACCCCGTGCGGGCGGCGGCGCACCGCCTCCGTCAGCTGACCCGCCTCCTCGTAGCCGACGTATCCGGGCGGAGCGCCGATCAGCCGCGCGACTGTGTGGCGCTCCTGGAACTCGCTCATGTCGATGCGGACCATGTGGTCCTCACCGCCGAACAGCGCCCCGGCCAGGGCCCGGGCCAGCTCGGTCTTGCCCACGCCGGTGGGCCCGAGGAACAGGAAGCTGCCGATGGGCCGGTTCGGGTCGGACAGCCCGGCCCTGGCCCTGCGCACCGCCTCGGCGATGGCCACCACGGCCTCGTCTTGGCCGATGACCCGCCGGTGCAGGTGCTCCTCCAGTCGCATGAGGCGGTCGCGCTCCTGCTCGGTGAGCTGGGTGACCGGGATCCCGGTGCGGCGCGAGACCACCTCGGCGATGTCGGCCACCGCCACCTTGGGCGCGTCCGCGTCGTGGCCACGGCGGGCGCTCTCCAGCTCGGGGCGGAGCTTGTCGATCTCCTTGGTCAGCTGCTTGGCCCGGTCGAAGTCGTCGGAGGAGACGGCCTGGTCCTTCTCGCGGTGCAGGCTGTCGAGACGGTCCTCGAGCTCGCGCACGTCGGCGGCGGGCGTCCGGGCGCGCAGCCGTACTCTGGCGGCGGCCTGGTCCATCAGGTCGATGGCCTTGTCCGGCAGGAACCGGTCGGCGATGTACCTGGCCGACAGGGTCGCGGCGGCGTCGAGTGCCTCGTCGGTGATGCGCACCTGGTGGTGGGCCTCGTAGGCGTCGCGGAGTCCTGCGAGGATCTCGACGGTCTGAGCGACAGTGGGCTCGGGCACCAGGATCGGCTGGAAGCGGCGTTCGAGCGCGGCGTCCTTCTCGATGTTCTTGCGGTACTCGTCGATGGTGGTGGCCGCGATGACATGCAGCTCGCCGCGGGCGAGGGCGGGTTTGAGGATGTTGGCGGCGTCCATGCCGCCCTCTGCCGAGCCCGCGCCGACCAGGGTGTGCACCTCGTCGATGAAGACGATGGTCTCGTCGGCGTGCGCGCGGACCTCGTCGATGACCTTCTTGATCCGCTCCTCGAACTCGCCGCGGTATTTCGAGCCCGCGACCATGCCGGTCAGGTCGAGCGCGATGACGCGGCGGTCCTTGAGCGTGTCGGGCACGCTGCCGTTGACGATGCGCTGGGCGATGCCCTCGACGATGGCGGTCTTGCCGACGCCGGGTTCGCCGATGAGCACCGGGTTGTTCTTGGTGCGGCGTGAGAGCACCTCGATGGCCTGCTCGATCTCGTCCTCGCGGCCGACGACCGGGTCGATGTCGCCCTGCCTGGCCTCCTCGGTCAGGTCACGGCCGTACTCGTCGAGTGCGGGAGTCTCTGCCCTGCCCCTGGTGACTCCGTCTGCGCGGCGGCCGCGCTGGGCGGCTCCGGCGGCGATCGCCTGTTGCAGCTCATTGGCCGAGATCCCCTGTTCGGCGAGCAGCCTGGCGGCGCTGGAGTCGGGGTTGGCGGCCAGCGCGAGCAGCAGGTGCTCGGGGCCGATATAGCTGGACTCGAGGGCGCGCGACAGCCGCTGGGCGTCCAGTATCGCCCGCTTGGCTGCCGGCGACAGCGTGGTCGGCGGTTCGCCAGGCCGGCTCTTGGGGAAGAGGGCGTCGATCCGGTCATGCAGGCGGGAGACGTCCACGCCCACCGTCTGCAGGAGCCCGCGGGTGGGCTCGTTCCGGGTGGCGGCATCGAGGAGGTCGAGCACGTCGAGGTCGGCCGCGCCTCGGCCGGCGGCGATCTCCAGGCCGTCGGTGAGGAGTTCGCGACCGGACTCGCTCAGCAGCTTGCCCACGTCGACCCGATGGACGCTCGGGCGCGACGGCGGCCAGGGGTCCATGCCGCCGAACACTCGGCCGGTGAGCTCTTCGAAGCCTCGGAACGGATCACTGCCGAAGAACGACATGTTCGACATCGCCTTAGTCCCCTTTCTGGCGCTACAGGGCCTTTGTCCCCAGGGACTCAAAGGGAAAGTCGGGTGATGGTAAAACCCGATAAAGGAGGGCGCCCTTGCGCTGCGGAACGCTGACCCGACAGGAAGGAGCCGACTCGGAGCTTCTCTTCTGAGGGCCGGGAGCGAGAGGGATGTGGGGTTGGTCAAGGAGGGGAAAACATCCGTTGATGGTGTGATTTGCGGCATTCGAGGGTCCCTAGAGTCGGAATGGATCCCGACGCAAGGAGAGGACCGCCGTGGTATTCGACCAGACCTTCCTCCGCGAGCTCGTGTCCATGAAGGACGAGGTGGGCGTCGTGTCGTTGTACACGACCGCCGACCCGAGGGAAGAGCCGTCGACCAGGCCCGCCTGGGGCATTCGTCTGCGCAACGAGCTCAGCGCCATGCGCGATCGAGTCGCCTCCTGGCCGGACAGGGATCGGCGCGCCGCCGTACTATCCCGGCTGGAGGAGTTGGAGCCGGACATCCGCGAGCTGGTCGACGCCGCGGCGACGGGGATCGGGCGGGCGCTGTTCGCCGCCGTGACCGGCGGGGAGGTACGCAAGATCTCGCTCCAGGTGCCCATCCAGGACAGCGCGGTGCTGGAGTCGACGGCATACGTGCGACCGCTCGTCACCGCGATGGCCACCAGCGCGCCCGCCGGGCTCGTGCTGGTCTCGCGTGACGGGGTGCGCCTCATCGACTACAGGTTCGGCGTGGCAGAGGACGTCGCCCGGACCGCCTTCGACCTGGACACCGAGAACTGGCGTCAGATGCGCGGCCCCGGTCCAGGCGGAACGACGCAGACGGACTCCACGCAAGTCGACAGGTACCAGCGGCGGATCGACGATCATCTCAGGCGGTTCCTGCAAGGGGTCGCGCCCGAGGTGAGCCATCGAGCCACGGCGCTGTCGTGGACGGACGTGCTGCTGATCGGCGACGCGGCCCTTACCGAGATCCTCGCCTCAGCGCTTCATCCGATGAAGGTCGTGCAGGTGGACACCATTGTGGACGCGCTGCCGGCGCCGGAGGTGGCCGAGCACGTGGCCGCGGAGCTGGTCGCGACCCGCGAACGACGGGACGCGGCACTGGTCGCTCGAGTGCGGGATGAGGCGCTGTCCGGCGGGAAGGGCGTGCTCGGGCTCAACCAGACGCTCTCCCTGCTGAACGATGGCCGGGTGGACCATCTCCTCCTCGACGAGAACGGCCGCTGGAGCGGCACACGCGGGGCCGACGGCTACCTCTACTTCGACCAGACCCCGCAGTCCATGGCCGTGGAACACGAGCCCGATCTCGGCGAACGCATGATCGAGGCCGCCCTGGACAGCAGCGCCCTCGTCACCGTCCTGGGCGCGGAAGCCGCCCAGCCGCTGGCTCCACACAACGGTGTCGCCGCCCTGCTCCGCTGGTAACGCCGCGACGTCCCGCGAGGCTCACGCGCTGCGGGCCCGGCTATGGCCCTCAAGCGTGACGGTGTCGGGCGCTCTACCTCCGGCGAGCTTCGAGGGCATCCAGGATCAGGTCCAGACCGTAGCCGAACTCGCTCGTGTGGTCGTAGCCCGGCCGCAGGGCGTGGTCGACGATCATCTCTGTGAGGTACGGCAACTCCTCCGCCGGCAGGCGCTCGAGGATGCTGCCTGCCACGTCCTCGACGTCGTCCGGTGTCGTCATCGGCAGGTTCGCCTCCTGGAGGACGAACCCGGCGATGTAGCTGTCGATGAGCGAGACGGCGTGCGCGGCCATCGGCAGTGTGAACCCCGCCTTCCGGAGGACGCCGAGGACGGCGTCGTGGTGGCGTAGCGTCGCCGGTCCCGGGTCGCGACGGGAGTCCATGAGGCTGAGAGCCCAGCTGTGCTGCGACAGGACCGCACGCGCGGAGAAAGCGCGCGCACGGATCGCGTCGCGCCAATCGTCACACTCGGCACTGGGCAGTTTGATCGCCGCGAACACCATGTCGACCACGCCGTCGAGGATGGCGTCCTTGTTCGGTAGGTGGTGGTAGAGCGACATCGCCTCGACGCCCAGTTCCTGCGCCACGCGTCGCATCGTGATCGCCTCCACGCCGCCGCGATCCGCGACCCGGATCGCGGCTTCCAGCACGCGACCTCTGCTGAGCGGTTGTGGTGGTGACACGACGGCTCCCGGAGGTATGGACGGGTTGACAACCTTACAAGCGTAAGCCAGCCTTACATGCGTAAGCCGCCTTACTAGTGTAAGTCCCCCCGGGGCTCGCATCAGCTGGGGGCTCGGTGAAACGACGCGCCCCACCGGGGCGGGAGAAGGGGATCCCGATGCCGATGCCGAGGTGGTGGGGACACGTGAACAAGAGGGTGTTCAACCCCCGCGCGATCGCGGGCGGGGCATGGCCGGTGCTGATTCACGTCGGTCGCATGTCTGGCGCGACGTACCGCACACCGCTCGACGCGCATCCTGTCGACGGCGGCTACCTGTTCGTTCTGGTGTACGGATCACGCTCGGACTGGGTGCAGAACGTCCTGGCAGCCGACGGTGCGCGGCTCCGGGTCGGCGGGAAGGAAATGGAACTCGCCGCACCACGCCTCGTCGGAGAGGACGAGGCGTTCCGGATCCTCCCCGATGAGGTGGCACGCCCACCGAGGCTGCTGCGCATCACCGAGTTCCTGCGTATGGACCTGGTACGGGTGCCGTGACAAACATGTCATGAGTCGGCGGCCGCGGGGCGGCGGGCCGGGGCGGGGCGCCGTTCGGACAGGATAAGCGCGGTGGGTGCCTGGGTTGGCCGTGCGCGGGGTGGCCAGGAAGGCGTCGGCGGCTGCGGCGAGCGTGACATGCCCACCGCGCAGAGCGGCGGCGGAAGGCAGTTGGCGTCAGCACCGGCCCGCCGCCCCAACGTGGCGCGCCCGGTCGGCCGCCTCAGCGTCATCCGGAGATGGCCTGTGGCACAGGGCCGGCCCGGCCTCGCGCTCGCCCACCTGGCGGCGAAGCCTGCGGCGGCCCTCGCGTCCCCGGCCGCCGGCAGGTGCCGCCTATCCGTCAGGCCGACGCCGGGCCGAAGGCGTCGGCGTGGTCGGCGACCCACTGCGCGTAGGTGAGGGGCGGTCGGCCGGTGACCTGTTCGACCGTCGGCAGGACCTCCGCGGTCTTGCCGACTCTTGCGGTGAGCGCGTCGACGTAATCGTCGATCCCCGGGGCGGGCATGCCGAGGCGGACCATCTGGTCCCGGAACCAGTCCTCGGACTGCTCCTCCCACCGCAACGGCCGCCCGATGGTCTCCGCGATGACGCGCACGCGGTCGATCTGGGTCAGCGACTGCGGTCCTGTCACCGAGTACCCCTCGCCGGCACGCCCATCGAGGAGGCTGCGGACGGCCACCGCGGCGATGTCGCGCGGGTCGACCGGGGCCGTCGCGGCCTCGCCGTAGCGTCCGCGTACGACACCGCCGTCGATGATCTGAGGCGCCCAGACCAGGTCGTTGGTCGTGAGCGCGTCGGGCCGCACGAAGGTCCACGGCAACCCGGACGCTTCGACGGATCGTTCGAGCCGCAGGTGCACGTCGCCGACCCAGCTGGGCGTGGACCACGTGACGGACACCGAGGACAGCATCACGACATGCCGCAGGCCGGCTCGCTTCGCCGCGTCGAGGAATCCGCCGACCCCCTGGAGAACGGGGAACAGGAAGGCCCGCTCGACGCCGGACAGTGCCCCCGGCAGTGCTTCCGACTGTGTCAGGTCGCCGGTCACGACTTCGACCTGGTCGGGGAACGCATGGCCGCTGGGGTTGCGGGTCATGACGCGGACCTTCTCACCCTCCTCCAGGAGTTGGCGGACGACGTTGGAACCGACGTTTCCGGTGGCACCGGTTACCAGGATCATGGTTGAGATCTCCTTGGTTTCTTTCATTCATGTGAGCCGAGGGTCAGTCGGTGACGATCTCGTCACTCGACCGGTCGCCCGGTGAATTCGAGGTCGGCCGTGAGTTCCACGAGGCGTGCCGGCTCCGGGTCGGGCGCGACAGGGCGGCCTCGACGAAGTCGCGGCCCAGGCCGCGGGTCGAACCAGACCTTGCCCATGATGTCTTCCGTTCTTTGTGCGGCGGGGCGGGTGCTCGGCGGTCACCACGCAACGGGCCAAGGCGATCACTCGCGGAGTCGTGTGCCGCGCGGATCGTTCGAGCGGCGTCCTGACGGCAATGAGGCGCCGGCGCCCCGAACTTTGTGACAGCGCCGTCATGTGACGTACGCCACCGATCATGAGGTGTCACACAGCGGTGCGGGCCGGCGTCTTGTGCGTTGAGCAGGAGTTGAAGGTGAACAGGAGCCAGGTATGAACGAGCTCAGGAATGCAACGACGGGCACAACTGAGCCGATGGCTGGTGACGGCCGGATGGACTGCGCCACCGAGGCGACCGAGACATTCCTCGCCCACCGGAACCTGCTGTTCACCGTCGCCTACGAGATGCTCGGCTCGGCGGCCGACGCCGAGGACGTCCTGCAAGAGACCTGGCTGCGCTGGGTCAAGGTCGACGTGGAGCAGGTGCGCGACCAGCGCGCCTACCTGGTCCGGATCACCACCCGGCGCTCGCTCGACCGGCTGCGCACCATGAAACGCCGCAAGGAGGCCTACGTCGGCCCCTGGCTGCCCGAGCCGCTGCTCACCACGCCGGACGTGGCCGAGGACGTCGAACTCGCCGAGAGCGTGTCGATGGCGCTGATGCTCGTGCTGGAGACGCTGTCGCCGACCGAGCGCGCCGTCTTCGTGCTGCGCGAGGTCTTCGACGTCGGCTACGACGAGATCGCGGCCGCCGTCGGCAAGACCCCGGCGACCGTGCGCCAGATCGCCCACCGCGCCCGCCGGCACGTCGATGCCCGCCGCCCTCGCGAGACGGTCTCCTCCGGCCAGACCCGGGCGGCTGTTGAGTCCTTCCAGCGCGCGCTCGAAACCAGGGACCTGCAGGGTCTCCTTGATGTGCTCGCCCCTGAGGTCGTGCTGGTGAGCGACGGCGGCGGCGTCAAGCAGGCCGCGCCGCGGCCGATCATCGGCGCCGACAGGGTGGCCCGCATGATCGTCAGCGGGCTCGGCAAGGCACAAGTCGCGCTCACCGGCGAGCCCACTGTGGTCAACGGCAACCCCGCACTCGTTCTCCGCGTGGACGGCGAGATCGACGGCGTCATAGCAGCCCGTGTCGAGGACGCCCGCATCACCGGCCTCTACTACGTCCGCAACCCGCAGAAGCTGACCCGCATCGCATCCGAGACCCCCCTCACGCTGAAGTGATCCTTCGGCCGCCGCGCCGTGATCACGACATCGCCAGAGCGCGGAGCGTACCGAGCGAAGGCATCCGCTCATCGGCACAAGAGCGTGCCGGCCCGCTCCGTCACCACGTAAGCACGCAAACGTTCCCTTCGAGGAGTAGACATGGCCGTTCAGGCCTCGCTGGCAGCCGACACACCACCGTCACCCTGGTCGACGGTGGCGAGGGCAGTCATCCTGCTCACGGCGATCACCGGTGTGCTGCTCACCGCCTTCGCCTGGCCGTCGGTGCGCTCATCGGTACACGATGTGCCGATCGCCGTCGCCGGGCCGGCCGCCGCAGTCAAGGAGGTCAGCGCCGCCCTCGGCAAACGTCTGCCGGGCGGCTTCGAGACCACCGAGGTAGCCGACACCGCGGCCGCCGAACGGTTGATCCGCGACCGGGAGGTGTACGGGGCGATCGACGTCAGCTCCGGCGCCCCGCAGGTCATCATCGCCTCCGCCGCCAGCGGAGCGATCGCCCAGACCCTGCACGGCGTCGCGACCGCGCTCAGTCAGGCGCAGGCACAGACCGCCGGCGCCGCAGTCGCGATCCGCGACCTCGCCGCCCTACCAGCCGACGACACGCGCGGCGCCGGCCTGGCCGCCGGAGCCCTTCCCCTGGTCATGGCCGGCCTGCTCGCTGCGCTACTGCTGACCAGACTCGTCCGCGGCACCGCCCGCCGAGTCACAGGAGCACTCGCCTTCGCCATCACCGGCGGCCTGGCCGCGGCAGCGATCCTGCAGTTCTGGCTCGGCTCGCTCAACGGCACTTACTGGGCCAACAGCAGCGCCATCGCCCTGACCATCGCAGCCACCTCCCTGAGCATCCTCGGGCTGGAGGCACTGCTCGGGGCCGTCGGCTTCGGTCTCGGCGCCGTCGCCATGATGCTCATCGGCAACCCCCTGTCAGGCATTTCGACCGCACCCGAGATGCTGCCCGGCTGGTCCGGCACACTCGGCCAGCTGCTGCCACCGGGAGCGGGTGGCCAGTTGTTGCGCTCCACCGCCTTCTTCGAAGGTCACGGCGGCACCCGCCCCACTGTCGTCCTGGTGATCTGGCTCGCGCTCGGTCTCCTGCTGTGCCTGGCCAGCACCCTGCGCGCACGCCGTGCCGCCACTGTCACGGCAGGACTTTCTGAAGACGGCCGCATCACCGGACTCGCCTACGCATCCGCAACCCGGAAAAGCTGACGGCCGACCCCAGCCTGCGCAGGACGGCCCGTCAGGCCGTGAAGCCAGCGCCAACAGTGTCGATCACGCCACCGAAGGCCGCCACAAGCACAACAAACTCCGCCAGATCTATTACTGGGAGGTCATCCATGACGAAGAACGTCGCCGGCGAACTCGCCGGCCTGGAACTGCCGGTCGAGCGTGGCTGCCCGTTCGCCCCGCCCGCCGCCTACGAACGGCTGCGCGAGCAGGCACCGATCAACAAGGTCAGCCTGACCAGCGGCGGCGAAGCGTGGTGGGTGTCCGGGCACGAGGAGGCCCGTGCCATCCTTGCCGACGGCCGCTTCTCCTCCGACAAGCGCAAGGACGGCTTCCCGCTCTTCACCCTCGATGCGGCGACCCTGCAGCAGCTCCGCAGCCAGCCGCCGTTGATGCTCGGCATGGACGGCGCGGAACACTCCGCGGCCCGCCGTCCGGTGATCGGCGAGTTCACCGTCAAGCGGCTGGCCGCGCTGCGCCCGCGGATCCAGGACATCGTCGACCACTTCATCGACGACATGCTGGCCACCGACCAGCAGCCGGTCGACCTGGTGCAGGCGCTGTCCCTGCCGGTGCCCTCACTGGTGATCTGCGAACTGCTCGGCGTCCCCTACACCGACCACGACTTCTTCCAAAGCCGCACCACCATGATGGTGCGCCGGACCTCGCTGGAAGACCGCCAGCGAGCCTTCGCCGAACTGCGCGCCTACATCGACGACCTGGTCACCCGCAAGGAGTCCGACCCCGGCGACGACCTGTTCGGCCGGCAGATCGCCCGGCAACGCCAGGAGGGCGCCGTCGACCACGCGGGCCTGGTGAGCCTGGCCTTCCTGCTGCTGACCGCCGGACACGAGACCACGGCGAACATGATCTCGCTCGGCGTGGTCGGGCTGCTCACCCACCCGGAGCAACTGGCCCTGATCAAGGGCGACCCAGGCAGGACGCCCATGGCCGTGGAGGAGCTGCTGCGCTACTTCACCATCGCCGACGGGGTCACCTCCCGGCTGGCCACCGAAGACGTGCAGATCGGCGGGGCGAGCATCAAGGCCGGCGACGGCGTCATCGTCTCCGGCCTGTCGGCCAACTGGGACCCGGCGGCGTTCAAGGACCCGGCCGAACTGGATGTCGAGCGCGGGGCCCGCCACCACCTCGCCTTCGGCTTCGGCCCGCACCAGTGCCTCGGCCAGAACCTGGCCCGGATGGAACTGCAGATCGTCTTCGACACGCTCTTCCGCCGCATCCCCACCCTGCGGCTCGCCGCACCGGCCGAGGACCTGCCGTTCAAGAACGACGCCGTCATCTACGGCGTTCACGAGCTCCCGGTCACCTGGTGAGCAGGACCATGATGCGGATCAAAGCCGACACCGACCTCTGCGTCGGCTCCGGCCAATGCGTCCTGACCGAGCCGGCCGTCTTCGACCAGGACGACGACGGCATTGTGGTCCTGCTGACCGATCACCCCGAAGACCAGAGCGCCGCACAGGCACGCCACGCCGTCACCTTGTGCCCATCCCGAGCCCTGTCCGTCCTGCAGGAGTAAGCACATCCCCGGCGACGACGCGTCCGCGCCTGTCGAGGGCGACTAGTCCTGTGGGTTAGCTCAGACCTTGCCTCCAGCGCATCCGCGCTGGTGGCAAGGCGAGCGAGTCGGGATCTGGGGGCACAGCAACCCCCCTGTCGCCCTTCCGCTTCGACGGAGGCGACGGAGTAGACCCGGTCCTCATCTGACAGCGCGGCCGCGACCACTCGCCACAATCATCCCACACCCCTGTTGATCTGCTGGAATGTCGCAGATGGCGGCTGGTGGGGCCGGCCATACCGACAGGCCTGTATCCGCGGGCGGATCTGCATGGACATCTCGGTGACAGCCAGCAGAACTCCGGCGAATGCGGGCAGGAGCGCGCTCATCGGGGGTTCGACCGACGTCATCGCACACGCCTCCCGGCTCACCCCGCCAGAATGTGGATTCTGGGCTTATGAGGGCTGACCACCGGTACGGGCGGACCTCGCGCAGATGCTTGAGCCGACAACACGCTTACTTGCGCAGTGGGCACAGCGCCTGGCCCCAGGCGACGACCTGGTCCAGCATGGCGGTGGCCGCGTCCTCCTGCTGGGCCGACGGATTGAGGACGCTGAAGTTCTCGAAGTCGGTGAACAACGACAGCGCGACTTGGGCGCGCACGTCCGCGACCTGGGGTTCGCCCATCACCAGCCGCAGGTGCTCCACCGCGCGGGTCCCGCCGTTGCTGCCGTAGCTGACGAACCCGGCCGCCTTGTTGTTCCACTCGGCGTACAGGAAGTCGATGGCGTTCTTCAACGCCCCGGAGGTCGAGTGGTTGTACTCGGGCGTCACGAACACGTAGGCGTCAAAGGAAGCGATCTTCGCGGCCCATGCGCGGGTATGTGGATGACTGTACCGACCCATCGCCGCCGGCATCACCTCATCCAGATGCGGCAGGTCGAAGTCCTTGAGGTCTACCAGTTCGAACTCGGCGTCGTCGCGCTTGACCGCGAGGTCGTAAACCCACCGAGCGACGGCCTCCCCGTTGCGTCCCGGGCGCGTGCTGCCGATGATGATCGCTACCTTGATCACGGGTTCCTTCTCTTTCGATGCTCGGTCGGGTCAGGACTGGATGGCGTTCGCGGCCTCGTCGACCGGGGCGGCCTGCGGCGGCCCTGCGGGCTCGGAGCGCAGCATGATGAGACCGACGATGACGGCGGTGACGAGGAGGCCCGCACCGACGCCGAACGCCAGGTGATAGCCGGCGTTCAGCCCGGAGACGGCGCTCTGTCCGCCGGCGGTCAGCCCTGCGGTGCGTCCGGACGCCAGCGCGGCCAGGGCCGCCAGGCCGAGCGCGCCGCCCACCTGCGCTCCCGTCCCGGCCAGTCCGGAGGCGAGCCCGGCGTCGCTGGGCCGTACACCTGTCATGGCCAGCGTCATCACCGCGGGCATCGCCAGGCCCGCGCCCACGCCGAGCAGCACCATGGACGGCAGGACGTCGACCACGTATCCGCCGTCCACCGGGGCACGGATGAACAGCGCCAGCGCGGCCGTGAGGAGCGTGAGACCCGCCGGCAGTACGGCACGCGGGCCGAACCGCGTGTTCAACCGTGCGGACAGGCCGAGCGAGACGACCGCAAGCGCCAGCGCGACGGGCAGTCCCGCCAGGCTCGTCTCGGCCGCGCCGTACCCCAGGACCCGCTGCATGTACAAGACAGCGAGGAACTGAAATCCGGACATGGCGCCCACCATCAGCACTTGGACGAGGTTGGCGCCCGTGAGGTCGCGTGAGCGGAAGACCCGCAGCGGCATCAGCGGGCTCCTGGCACTGGCCTGGCGCGCGGCGAACGCCGCGAGCAGGACGATGGACAGTGCGCCGAGGCCGAGCGTGCGCGCCGATCCCCAGCCATGCTCCTCGACCTTGACGATGGTGTAGACGCCGACCATCAGGCCCGCGGTGACCAGGAAGGCGCCCGCGACGTCGGCTCCCGCGGCGAGGCCGAGCCCGCGGTCAGCGGCCAGCAGGCGAACGGCCAGCACCGCGGCCACGACCCCGATGGGAACGTTGACGAAGAAGATCCAGGACCAGCCGGCGGCCTGGGTGAGGAGCCCCCCGGCGGTGCCGCCGACCGCCCCGCCGGCGGCCGCGACGAACCCGATCGCGCCGATCGCCTTGGCCAGTTCCCGCGGTTCCTGGAAGATCGTCACGATGATGCCCATGACCACTGCGGAGGCCATCGCCCCGCCGGCCCCTTGGACGAACCGGGCGGCGACGAGCATCTCCTGGCTCACTGCCAGGCCGCACAGCAGCGAGGCCACGGTGAAGGTACTCAGGCCGATGACGAACATGCGCTTGCGGCCGATCAGGTCGCCCAGCCGCCCGGACAGCAGCAGCAGGCCGCCGAAGGCGATCATGTAGGCGTTCACGACCCAAGCCAAACCCGCGGGAGAGAAGCCGAGGTGGGTCTGGATGGCGGGCAGCGCCACGTACACGATGCTGGAATCAATGATGATCATCAGTTGTACGGCGCTGAGCACGGCGAACGCGCGCCAGCGCGAGCTCTGGGGCATATGTGTTGTCTCCTGATGCGACAGAGGGAACGCATACGACCCTAGGGAGGCTGCTGAGGTACGCTCAATGCTTGAGGATCCTCTATTCATGCGCCATCGTCCCGATACCTGCACGATGGCGATAGGTTGTCGTCATGGATGTGCTCAGTGACGTGATCGCGGTCATGCGCGTCGGTCGCCCCGTTTCCGCGCGCGTGCGACGACACGCCCCGTGGGGGCGGCGCTATCCGCCCTCCCCGGGGGCCGCCTTCCACGTGGTCCTCCAGGGAACGTGCTGGCTGCTCCCCTCCGACGGCGCACCGATCGCGCTCAGCCCAGGGGACGTGGTGTTCCTTCCCCGGGCGATCGATCACGCGCTGGCCGACAGTCCTTCCAGCCCTCTGACCGAACCCTTCTGCATCCCCAGCGAGGACGGCCTCTACTTCGGGCAACGCGAGGAGTTCCCGCCAGACGCGGCAGGGCAGGACTCAGGCACGCCCAGCGTGACCCTGTGCGGCGCGTACCAGTTCGACGCCGCGCTCGCGCATCCGCTTCTGAACGACCTTCCCGAGATCGTTCACCTGCCGGCCCGGGTTGGTCACCGTCCCGAGCTCCGCGCCGCCGTCGACCTCCTCGGCGCCGAGCTGGAGGACGCCCGCATCGGCGCGGACGCCGCCGTGCCGGCTCTTCTCGACGTACTCTTGCTGTACATTCTGCGGGCCTGGTTCTCCGACCAGCCCGAGCAGGGCACGAGCACCGGCTGGGCCGCGGCGCTGAGCGACCCGGCGATCATCGCGGCGCTGAGCGGCATCCACCGCCACCCAGCCCGGCACTGGACGGTCGAGGAGTTGGGAACGCGAGGTGGGTTGTCCCGGACGGCGTTCGCCCGCCGGTTCACCGCCCTGGTCGGCCGGCCACCGCTCACCTACCTGACCTGGTGGCGGATGATCATCGCGCAACGACTGCTGCGCGACTCCGACGCGCCCCTGAGCACGGTGGCCCGGCAGGTCGGCTACGCCTCGGAGTTCGCCTTCGCCAACGCCTTCAAGCGTGAGTACGGCATCGCACCCGGCAAGTACCGGCGACAAGGGGGTCCTCTCCCGAACGCGTCCCCAGCCGCCAGGTAGCTCCGCGTAGTTCGACTGAACCCTTCGCCTGCCGGGTCGTAGCGCTTGGCGGCCTGTTTGAAGAGGTACTCGGCCCGCCCGTACGACAGCAGGGCACGCCCGGCGTCAGGACAGGTCCGCCGCGGCGGGTGCGGCCTCGGTGGCGGTCAGGCCGAGCAGCAGGCTGAGTGCGGGCACGACGGCGAACCCGCCGCCGACGCCGAGCACTCCGGTCATGAGTCCTACTCCGGCGCCCGCTGCGAGCGTGCGTGGCAGGCAGCGGCGGCGGTTGATCCGGCCCGTTTCGGTACGGCAGGCGCCGCCACCGGACTCCGGACCGCGCAGCATGCGTACGGCCACCACGACGTCGTCATCGGCGACAGGCCTGCGCGAGCGCGGCGGCAGGGTCGCTCGCGGCGGCCCGGTTGTACGGCAGCCGGGCCAGCAGCAGCCCCATCATGCAGGTGTCGCTCGCCCCGGCGTAGGCCAGTCCGGCCCCGACGAACGCGGTGACGAGCAAGCTCCACGGCGTCAGGACGCTCAGCAGGACCGAGACGAGGACCAGCAGACCGGCCACGAGACGAACCTGTCGTTCCAGACCCCAGCGCTGCCGGCCGCGGACGACGGGCGCACCGGCCGCGATCCAGGCGTTCATGCCGCCGGTCATGACCACTGACGTGGACAACTCTGCTCTGGACAGGGCGGCGTGCGCGGTGCTCGCCCGGGCTCCGGACTGGCAGATGAGCACGACCTGGCCGGGCGCGGCCTCAGTGAGCTGGGGCAGGTGGCTCTGCAGCCGGTCCAGGGGCACGTTGACGGCGCCGTCGATGTGCGCGGTCTCGAACTCGGCAGGGGTGCGCACGTCCAGAAGCAGGACGCCGGTCGCGGTGGCGGTCATGGCACGGGTGGTGGCCACGTCGATGGTGGTCAAGAAGGTTCTCCGTTCGGACGATCAGGACAGTTCAGGCGGCCACCGCGGCGGCAACGTGAGGGGCTCCGGCTCCGGTGAGCACGACGGGCTCGTAGCCGTGGCGGGTCAGGATGGTGGCGGCGATGGCGGCGCGGCGGCCGGAGCCGCAGGTCACCAGGACCGGCCGGTCCGGATCCAGTTCGGCGGGGATGCCGTCGGTGAGCAGGTCGGGCAGGAAGCGCTCGATCGCGCCGGGCAGTGAGGCGGTGCGGCGTTCGCTGGGCATGCGCACGTCCAGGACCTGGGCGCCGGGCATCCGGCTCAGGAACGCCGGCAGTTCGGCCAGCTCGAAGCGGGCGGTGGCGGCCGTGCCGAGGTCGCCGATGACGCCGCGCACGTCGTCGAGGCCGATCCTGGTGAGCTGGGTGCGGGCGTCGGCGACGTCCTGGCCGGGCTCGGCCACCAGGACGATCGGCTCGCCGTACGGCAGTAGCCAGCCTGCCCAGCTGCCGAAGTCCTCAGCGAGCTCGATGCCGATCGAGCCAGGCAGGAACCCGGCGGCCTGCGCGGTCCGCGGCCGGATGTCGAGTACGTGCACCTCGTCGGTCAGGTCGGCCACCGTGATCTCGGGCAGGTCCAGGCCGGGCGCGGGCGGGACGCCGAGAGTGTTGGCGGGGCCCATGTACGCGTAGAAGGCGGGGATGGGCATGGGCTCGGCCAGTAGTTCGTCAACGAGCGCGGCGGCGGTGGGCAGGGCGAGCAGCGGGTTGCCGTCCTGTTCGGCGCCGATGGTGGAGGTGTAGCGGCCGGCGCCGGTCGTGGTGCAGAACGATCCCTCGCCGTGGGTCGGGTACAGGCCCACGTCGCGCGGCAGCGCGGCCAGCCGGTGCAGGGAGCCGTACTGGAGCCGGGCCAAGGTGGGGGCTCGCTCGGGCCCAAGCAGGTCGGGACGGCCCGCGGAGGCCACCAGGAGGCTACCGCCGGAGAAGACCGCCACCGGCTTTTGGTCGATCAGCACCAGGTAGCTGGTGTGCTCGGGGGTGTGGCCGGGCGTGTGCACCGGCCGGATGCTCAGGCCGCCGCCGGCGGCCAGGTCCTCCAGATGGAAGGCGGGCGTGTACGGATAGGCAGCCGCTGCGGCGGCGGGCAGCACCAGCTCGGCGCCGGTACGCGATGCGGCCTGCTCGGCGCCGGAGACGTAGTCGTTGTGCAGGTGGGTCTCCAGCACGAACCGCAGCTCGAGATCCCGCTCGGTGGCGGCGGCCAGGAATCGGCCGATGTCGCGCTGCGGGTCCACGAGCACGCCCTTGCCTTCGTGGGCGAGCAGGTAACTCTGGTCGCCCAGCCCGGGCGTACGGAACGTGATGATCTCCATGTCAATCCTCTCACATGTCAACTACCCCCGGGGGTATGCATCAGAGACAAGTACCCCTGGGGGTATAGCGGGGTCATGAGTATGTGCCTTGGGGCGCGCCAACGATCGGCGCGCCATGTCGAAGGAGCGGCCCTGGGGGCAGGCCGGAGTGCGAGCAGGGGTTCGGGAGAGGGGGTCAGGCCAGGGCGAGGAAGAGCTTTTCCAGCTCCTCCATCGCCATGGGCGGCTGCTCGCCCCGGTTCTGGGCGTCCTGGCAGTGCCGCAGTCCGCTGGCGACGATCTTGAATCCGGCCCGGTCCAGCGCCTTGGAAACGGCCGCCAGCTGCGTGAGCACCTTGACGCAGTCCTCGCCCGCCTCGATCATCGCAATCACTCCGGCGAGTTGCCCGTGAGCACGACGCAGCCGCACCGCGGCATCGCCAACCATTGATTCCGTCAACTCCATACCCCCCAGGGTACCCGTGCCCGGCTGTGGCTCCAAATCAGGGGAAGACATCGCACCAGGTCAAACAGGCACACTGGAGGCCCCATCGCCGGCCGCAGCCTCGGTCAGGATCCGGTAGACGTCGGCGATCGAGGGGTGGCGTTGGCCCTCCACTCGGGTCGCCGCGACCGGACGCGATGTAGTGGGCCCCGAATCTGTACCGCCATGCCCTCAGAACTGGTGGAGATGAAACGTCCCTCCGCTGACCGCGTGGGATGGCCGCCTACGCCTCGCGGGACGGGACGGCTTGCTGGACGACGAGAGCGGCGGCAAGGCACACGGCTCCAGCGACTGCCATGCCGGATGAGGGGCCGAGAGCTGCCATCATTCCGGTGGCAGTCGCCAGGATGAGTGTTTCCACACTCATCCGCGTCGTGCTGAACAGTGCGGCGCCCGCCCCTCCGCGCTGGGAGGGGACGTACTTGAGCGCCTGCCCGTCCGGGACGCCTTCGGTCAACCCAAGACACAGCCCGAGGACCCCGGCCGCGACGAGAAGAGCGGCACGATCGTGGGTCGCCTGGAGGATGACGGCGGTGACGGTGCAGGCGAACAGCGCGGTTGTCACCAACTGCCGTGCCAGCCGGCGCGCGAGCCGAGCGGCAAGAAGCGGAAGGAGCGTCGATGGCACGGTCAGCAGGCTGAGCATGACCGCTGCCTCGCCTGGGCCCAGGCTCTGGGCGGAGCCGAGTTGCGGGAGCACCGTCAATCCCACCACGAGCATCCCCATGAAGGCGCCCGTCGCCAAGGCGTATGCCCGATAGGCGGGGATCCGCAACAGGTCCACCGGGATCGCGGGATCGAACGCACGCCGTTCCACGCGGACGAGCCAGGCGGCGCTGCCTGCCGCGACGAGGATGAGTGCGCCCGGCCCCCACCACGGGACGCCGGTGCCAAGGCCCAGCCCGAAGGCGGTCACCGTGGCGGCGATGGTCACGCCGAAGAGGACAGCACCGGCGAAATCGAAGTTCTCGGGCACCTCGGCGCTGCGAAGGCCCGGAAGCCCGAGCGTGGCCAAGGCCGCGACGGCGGCGACAGCCCCCGGCGCGACGAAGACGAGGGGCCAGCCTCCGACGGCCATGAGGGCCTGGGCGACGACCGGCCCCAACGCCAGACTGCTGCCCAGTACGGCGCCCGCGTAGCCGTACACCCGACGCCGCTCTTCCGGCGGGTACACGGCCAGGACCATCGACGATCCACCGGCCGCGCACATGGCCGCTCCGACGCCGGCGACCACACGAAGGGCCACCAGAGACGACAGGTCCGGAGCGAGGGCGGACAAGAACCCGGTGGCAGCGACGACGATGTTGCCGACGGCGAAGAACCGGGTGCGGGCGGTACGATCCGCTGTCGCCCCGGCCAGCAGGAGGGCCGCGGCGAAGAGCCCGTTGTAGGCGAGGACGATCCACGGCCCCAGGGCGTCCGCCCCGGGCAACTGCGCGGTCACATCGGGCACGGCTGCTGTCGCGCCGGTGATGGCGAGCGGGAACACCGCGGTGGAGATGAGGTCGGCGACAAGGACACGCCGACGTTGACGAAGAGACAAGGCGAACAAGGCTGCGCTCCGGAACAAGGGGAATCCGAGCGCCACGAAGGCGCTCCTGGCCACGGGTCAGGAGCGACGGCGAGAACTGGGGTTTTGCGCCGCCGCTCTCAGCGACGGCGCACCTTGTCTGTTTTCGGCACGAGCACACGCTAGCAGCCACTTCGGGCGAGGCCTCGACGTGGTCGGATCACTCCTGGACTGATGACCCGGGACTTCGACCATGACGTCCCCACGGTGGTGGCGATGGCGTGCTGGGCCAGGGCGACACCGGTCAGGCGGCTGACAGCGTGCTGTGTGCGGTTTGTGAGCGGCGGGTTGGAGGGTGAGGTCGTCCGCCTTACCTAGCATCCAGAGGAACGGGTCAATGTCCCAACGTGTTCTTTCGTCGGATCGTGCGGCGCGGCCACGGCTGCGCATGGTCACAGCTTCGGCGCTGGCCGTGAGTCTTGCCGCGGCCGCGGCGTTCCCGGCTGCCGTGACCGCCGCACCGTACGCCGACAGCGGCGCCACGGCGCAGCGCGCTCAGCTACAGCAGTTGGCGCGGAAGCTGGTGGAGGCCGGGGCGCCCGGCGTGATCGTGCGGGTCGACGACGGCCGCGGCCGGCCGGTCGAGATCGCCGAGCAGGCCGCCTGGACCAGACGGGATCACCTGCTCAAGGCAGGGGACGAGTTCCGGATGGGATCCAACACCAAGACCATGACGGCCACGCTCGTGCTGCAACTGGTCGCCGAGGGCAAGCTCGCCCTGACCGACCCGGTGGACAAGTGGCTGCCGGGCAAGGTGCCGGGCGGCAAGGCGATCACGTTGCGCATGCTGCTGAACCACACCAGCGGCCTGTTCGACTACACCGACGACGCCGCGCTCCGGCCGTCGATGCTCGGAAGGGATCGGCGGCGGTGGACCTCGGCGAAGCTGCTCGCCGTAGGGGTGAAGCATGATCCGCTGTTCGCGCCGGGCACGAAGTGGTCGTACAGCAACACCAACTACGCCGCGCTCGGCGCCGTCCTGGAGCGGGTCACCGGGGCGAGCCTGGCCGACCTGCTCCGGGACCGGATCGCCCGGCCGCTCAACCTCAAGCACACCTACTACGCCACGGACGCCGCCTGGCGTGGCCCCCACGCCCACGGCTACGAACCGGATGCCGCCCACATGCCGCCGGGTGTGCCGGCCGAGTTCGGGCGCCTCGCCGGGGCGCGCCACCACGGTCACGTGGACGTCTCCGACAACAGCCCGGGGTGGGGCGGGGCGGCCGGGGCGGTGGTGTCCACCACGCAGGACTGGTCCCGGTTCGCCACCGCGTTGATGTCCGGCAGGCTGCTGCCCGCAGCCCAGCTGGCACAGATGCGCGCCACCGTGCCGGTGGACTCACAGCACCCGGACGGGCCCGGCTACGGCCTGGGCATCCAGACCGGTACCCACCCATGCGGCACGTTCTGGGGTCACGACGGCGGCATGCCCGGCTACCTCACCACCACCCTCACCGACCGCACCGGCGGCCGCTCGGCGACCGTCCTCATCTCGACGGAGATGTGGGCCGAGTTCGAGGCCGACCCGAAGATCGCCAAGGCCGCCCAGGCGCTCCAGATGGCCGTGACCTGCACGATGTTCGGCAAGCCCGTGCCGAACGCGGCTCACGCCGGCTGACCGGCGCGGCCGGCCACGGGCGCGGTGATGATCGCGGACACCAGGTCTTCGGCCTCGGCACGCGACATCGCCGCACCCGTGGCGTGCGCGGTCGCGAACCCGGCGGCGCCCATGGCCGCCGTTGCCCGCTGTGTGATCGTCCGCACGTCGACGTCGCCGCGGTCGTCCCAGCCCCGCAGTACGGTGGCGACCCCGAGCAGCCGCCCCGCCCGCTCCGGCCGATCGCGGCACAGCTCGATCGCGGCGACCACGACCGCGATCGAGGCCGCGACCGGCGTATGCCAGGTCAGCGTCAGGTGCACCGCCGGGTGGTCGAGCCGGCGTACCGCCTTGTCCGGGCAACCCTCCGCGACGTCCACCTGGGCGAGCACGCCCAGCAGCAACGCGGCCAGGTGCGGGGTCGACCGGCCGGGCGGTGCCTCGGCCAGGCCGAGCCGGGCGTGTTCGCGGGCCGGCCCAAGCCGCCCGGCCCACCATTCCAGTCGCGCCAAGCCCAGGCACACCTGAGCCTGCGACTCCGCCGACCCGGTCCGCTCTACCTGGCCGAGCAACTCCGTCAGCTGCCGCCGCCCGCCATCCACGTCGCCGGCCTGGGCCAGGTGCAGTGCGGCCGCCACCTCGCTCTCCATCGTGTGCTCGGGCATGCCGAGCTCCTGGAAGTAGCGGCCGGCCCGCTCGGCCAGCGCAGGCGTGGCGGCCGGGTCGCCGGCCCGCTGCAACGCCGCACTCAGGGTGCTCAGCGTGGTCGCCAGGCCCCACCGCTCGCCGAGTCCCTCGAAGCCGGTCAGCGCGCGCGACAGCGAGCGCGTCGCCTCGGCGGCCTGCCCGCTGTTCATGGTCAGCACGCCTTGCGCCAGCAGAGCCAACGACCGGCTCCAGGGATCCGTCGGCTCGTCCGGGGACCTGAGCATCTCCGGTGCGACCCGATCGGGTCCTGAGCCCACGGCCAGCGCCAGCCGGGCCATCTGCAGGATGGGATGGGTTCCGGGGTCGACGCACTCCAGCGCCTTCCTGATCCGGTCGAAGGCCGCTTCCGCCTCCTCCGGCCGGCTGATGGCCTCAGTGGTGGCGAGCGCGTGCGCGGCGACCACCAGCGCGCGTGCCTGCGGCTCGGTCGAGCCGCGAGCCTGGAGCACCCGGCCCAGCAGGTTCAGCGACTCCGGCGGGTAATCCCGCAGGAACCAGAACCAGCACAGCGCGACGCCGAGCCGTACCGCCAGGTCGGCGTCGCCGGACTCGACCGCCCAGCGGATCGCGGCCGACAGGTTGTCCCGTTCCGCGGACAGGCGGACCAGCCAGCGCAGTTGGTCGGACGTGCGCAGGTACGGGTCCGCGGTCTCGGCCAGCTGAAGAAAGAACCCGGCATGCCGCCCTCGTACGACGTCGACCTCGTCACGCAGAGCCAGTCGCTCGAGGCCGTACTCCCGGATGGTCTCCAGCACGCGGTAGCGCGGCTCGAGCGGGTCGGCAGACTCCGCCAGGTGCAGCAGGGACTTGTCGACCAGCGCCGTCAGCAACTCCCGAATGTCGCCCGACCGGCCGATCGCCTCCGCCGCGTCCTCGGTGAAGGTGCCGGGCACGACCGACAGGCTCTCCAGCAGCGCTCGCTCGTCGGCGTCGAGCAGGTCCCAGCTCCAGGCCACCGCCGCGCGCAAGGTCCGGTGCCGCGGCAACGCGGTGCGGCTGCCCCCTGTGAGCAGCCGGAAGCGGTCGTCCAGCCGTGCCGCGACCGCCTCGACCGGCAGGGCGCGCAACCGTGCCGCGGCCAGCTCGATCGCCAGCGGCAGGCCGTCCAGGCGACGGCAGATCTCCACCGCCGCCGTCAGCGCGCTGCCATCCAGAGTGAAACCCGGCCGCACCGCGGCGGCCCGGTCATGGAACAGCCGGACCGCCGCGCAGGCGCGGGCCCGCTCGGCCGTCGACCCCGGTTCGGGCAGCTCCAGCGGGAGCACCGGGTGCGAGGTCTCGCCGTCGATCCGCAAGGGTTCCCTGCTGGTGGTCAGCACCCGCAGCCTCGGGCACCGGCCGAGCAGGGCCCCGGCGAGCGTCGCGGCGGCCTCGATCACGTGCTCGCAGTTGTCCAGCACCAGCACCAGGTCGTCGTCCGCGAGAGTTTCGACCAGGTGGTCCAGGATCTCGTCCGGGGTGACATGCCGCGGCGGCACGCCCTCCTCACGCCCCCGCAACAGGTCGAGCACCGCGCGGGGCACGTCGTCCGCGCCGACCGGGGCCAGCGGGACGAACCACACCCCGCCGGAGGGCGAAAGCCGGCGGCCGATGGTGTTGGCCAGCCGGGTCTTGCCCGCCCCTCCGGGACCGACCAGGGTGACCAGCCGAACTCGACCGAGCAGGTCGACCACGCGGCGGACGTCGTCGTCGCGGCCCACGAAGCTGGTGAGCGGGACGTCCAGGTTGCCGTGCGATCGGCGGGACCGGGGCAGCTCACCGCGCAACACCGCCAGGTGGGCCTCCTGGAGCTGCGGGCCGGGGTCGCTGCCGAAACTGTCCGCCAGCAGGCCGCGGATGCGCTGGTAGGCGGCCAGCGCCTCGGTGCCGCGGCCGTTCAGCGCCAGAGCTCGGATCAGCTGGGCGTGCAGCCGCTCGCGCAACGGGTGCGCGAGCGTCAGCGACTCGAGCTCGGCGACCAGGTCACGGTCGGCGCCCAGCGCGAGCTCGGCTTCGACCCGGTCCTCCAGGGTGGCCAGCCGGGCCCGCTCGAGCCGTTCGGCCTCGGCGGCGGCGAACGGTGCCTCGCGCACGTCCGCCAAGGCGGGGCCGCGCCACAGGCTCAGGGCCTCGCGCAAGGTGGCGGCGGCCTCGGCGGGCCGGGACTGCGCGTGCGAGCGCCGACCCGCGCGGGCCAGCTGCTCGAACCGGACGGCGTCGACCGCGTCCGGCTCGACGGCCAGCCGATACCCGGCCGGGCCCGAGGTGATCAGCTCGGGGTCGCCCAGGACGCGGCGCAGCCGGGACACCAGCGATTGCAGCGCGTGCAGGTGGTCGGCCGGCGCCGCCTCGCCCCACAGCGCCTCGACCAAGGTCGCCGGCCGGACGGCACGCCCGGCGTCCAGCACCAGCCGGGCCAGCAACGCCCGCAGCCGCGCGCCCCCGACCGGCGTCGGGCCGGTAGCGGTGTCCAGCGCCAGGGAACCGAGGATGCCGACGCGCACTCGTCCACTCGCGTTAGCCACGGCCAGAAGTCTGTCAGACAGCGACGGGTTGTCTGACGACGGAGTGGCGGTGATCCGTCCTGCCCCTGCGGCGCTGCCAGGCCCGCTACCGGCCCGGTCTTCCCCTAGGCCCGTGGTGCGGGGGTCAGCCGAGGTTCCAGACGGAGGAGATGCGGTCGTTCCAGCCGCTGGGGACGAGGGTGGGAATGTCGGAGAAAGGCGTGACGAACAGGGAGCTGCCGCCGAAGTTGATGTGCTCGTAGTAGCGGACGGCGCAGTTCGTGCCGCCGATGGAGCTGATGACGTCGTTCCAGTCGTGCAGGTGGAGCGGGCCATGGTAGACGCTGGTCAGGTCGTTGTGCCCCTGCCGGGCCGCACACCAGAACCAGTCTCCGGCGTACTCCACGTGCTCGAACATCTGGACCTGGCCCTGCGTCGCGGGGCGCGGGTCGCGCTCGGCCGCGGCCGAGCGCAGTTGCGAGGCAGCCCACAGCGCGCCGTTGAGCGCGCTGTCGTCGGTGAGCGCGGTCAGTCGCTCTGGGCCGTAGATGTAGGTCAGCGGACGGCCGTCGAACCGCGACAGGTCATGGGGATCGTGCTCGACGCCGTCCACGACCACCGCCATGGCAGGAGCCGGGTGGGTGAGGGGCTGCGTGGTGGCAGCCCTGGGCCGGCTCAGCGCCTGGGCGGCGTCCATCTTGACGGACGGGGAGGAGCGGGGCGCGCCGACCGCCTTGCTGACCAGTGCCTCCAGCGTGGTGATGCCCTGCTCGCGGAGCAGAGCCAGTATGTCTGCCTCGGACAGACCTCCCACATGGTCGGAGAACTCCAGGAAGCTCTCGACTTGGCGGCGGGCGGGGGTTGAGATGCTTGTCACGGGTGTGCCTCTCCTGTGAGCGGTGCGAACTCCTTCATGGTCGAGTGAGGCCGGGGCCTGGACAGCCCCCCAGTGTTGGGGATGGCGTTCAGGTGGTGAACGCGGCCATGAGCTCGTCCCTGCCGGCCGCGCCGGTCTTGCGGAACACCGCCTTCAGGTGGTCGTTCACCGTGTGCGCGGACAGGCCGAGCAGCCGCGCGATCTGCTTCGGCGCGGCTCCCCTGCACAGCAGATCCAGTACGCGGCGCTCGCGCGGCGTGATCGCGTACCAGTCGCAGAACGAGGGCAGCATCAGCCCGCCCGCGGCCGACTGGATGACCACGGCCACGTCGCCCGTGCCTTCCTCGTCCAGGGCTTGGCCCTCGACGGCGAGCCAGCGGCCATAGCGGGCCGCGGGGGCGCAGATGAGCGGCCGGGCGCCGTCCGCGCTGCGGACGTGCTCGCCGGCGTCCATCGCCAGGGCCGTCACGAACGTGTCCGCCAGCCATGCATGCTTGCCGTGCCTGTCAGGGCAGCGCAGCCGGTCGAGCCACGCCTGTGCCTGCGGCGTCACGGTACGGATCGTGTGGTCGGGGCCGACGACGATCACCCCGGCGGGCAGCGCGTCCATGGTGGGCGCCAGCGGGCCCGCGGTGACGTACCGGCGCAACACGGTCACCAGAGCAGGGCCGAGCAGCGTCGCCCTGTGCAGGTCGTCGCCGGTGAAGGGGCGGGCGTCGTGGGCCCGTACCAGCCCGAGCAGACCCCACACGCCGCGGCTGTCGCGCAGGAGCAGCCGCAACTCGCAGGAAGCGCCGCAGGCCGCGAAGGCCCGCCGCGCCCCCTCGTCGGCGCCGGCGACCGCGACCGGCACCTGCCGCCGCGCCAGCGACGAAGGCCGGCAGGGGTCGCCGTGGGTACGGCGGTGCACGAGCAGGGTCGCGGCGAGTTCGCGTTCGTACTGGTGCCAGAAGCTGAACGAGCCCTGCCCGAGCCCCGTCGCCGGGCTGGTGCCCACCAGGCGCAGCGCGTCGTGACTCACCCAGGGCGCGATGGCCGCGGAAATCGCGGCGCCGAGGTGCTCGGCGGCGATGCCGCGATCCATCAGCGTGCGCAGCTCGTGGACCACCCGGTCCTGACATGAGGTCACGCCCCCACGTCAGCACAGCACGGAGGACACGTGCAAGCGGAAGGTAATGTTTGTACTACGCTAAGTGAATGTGACCTTGGAGCAGGTCACCGCTGCGGGACGCCGGCGGCGCTGGGCAACTCCGGCGCGACGTGGCACGATTTCGCAGGTGAGCAGCAAACCCGCCACGGCACAGCACCTGCGCGATCTCGCGCGGCTGCGCCGCGTCCGCGACCGGATCGACCGGGAGTACGCGCAGCCGCTGGACGTCGAGGCGCTCGCCCGCGGCGCGCACATGTCGGCCGGGCACCTCAGCCGCGAGTTCCGGCGCGCCTACGGCGAATCGCCCTACGGCTATCTGATGACGCGCCGCATCGAGCGCGCGATGGCGCTGCTGCGACGCGGCGACCTCAGCGTCACCGAGGTCTGTTTCGCGGTCGGCTGCTCGTCGCTGGGCACCTTCAGCACCCGCTTCACCGAGTTGGTCGGCGTGCCGCCCAGCGTCTACCGCCGCCAGGCGGCACGCACGACGGCGGGGATGCCGTCCTGCGTGGCGAAACAGGTGACCAGACCGGTCAGGAATCGAGAAGCGCCGGCCCCGAGCCGCGCCTAGCGTGATCGGCATGGACATCACCATTCACGCGAGCTTCC
Source organism: Nonomuraea sp. bgisy101 (assembly GCF_057708945.1). NCBI lineage: Bacteria > Bacillati > Actinomycetota > Actinomycetes > Streptosporangiales > Streptosporangiaceae > Nonomuraea > Nonomuraea sp. bgisy101. The sequence goes on along the minus strand of NZ_JBYITD010000015.1, from coordinate 222,460 downwards.
TGCCGCACGACGACCCGGACGCCTGCCTGGCCTTCTACCGCGACGCCCTGGGCTTCGAGGTCCGCAACGACGTTGGATACGACGGGATGCGCTGGATCACCGTCGGCCCCGCCGACCAGCCCGGCACCTCCATCGTCCTGGAGCCGCCGGCGGCCGATCCCGGCGTCACCGACGACGAGCGCCGCACCATCGTCGAGATGATGGCCAAGGGCACCTACGCCGGCATCGTCCTGGCCACACCCGACCTCGACGACACCTTCGCGCGGCTGCAGGCCGGCGGCGCCGAGATCGTCCAGGAACCGACCGACCAGCCGTACGGCGTTCGCGACTGCGCCGTCCGCGATCCCGCAGGCAACCTGATCCGCATCAACCAGGTGCGCTGAGTTGCGCAGACGGCACCGTGCAGCACGATCGACGGCGGCGTCCCCGCGTCGCTTGACGAGCAGTGCGTGCCCCTCCTCGTCGCGATACCGGGCATCGGCTCAACCACGACCAAGGGGTCTGGACGGCCGGTGCCTCGGCGCACGGTGGGCCGTACCGCCGGTTGCGCCGGAAGAGGCGCCGCGGCATCCCGGCCGGTGCCGCCGATCAGGTAGACAGGGGACCGTTGCCGTGACCGCGCCGATACCGGAAACCCAGACATGCTGCTGGAGCTGGTTAGATCGAGCGAGGCGACGCCGACAGAGACCGCGAAGGCGGCCCGCGTAACAGAGGGAGACACGATGAGCATGGCCACGAGGACGGACACGCAGTCGCCTGCGCAGCACGTAGCCGACAGCCACGATCTGATCCGCGTGCACGGCGCGCGCGTGAACAACCTCAAGGACGTCAGCATCGAGCTCCCGAAGCGCCGGCTGACGGTGTTCACCGGCGTCTCCGGCTCGGGCAAGAGCTCTCTGGTGTTCAGCACGATCGCCGCGGAGTCGCAGCGGCTGATCAACGAGACCTACAGCGCCTTCGTGCAGGGCTTCATGCCGACGCTGGCGCGGCCCGAGGTCGACGTACTCGACGGGCTGACGACCGCGATCATCGTCGACCAGCAGCGGATGGGCGCCGACCCCCGCTCCACGGTCGGCACCGCCACCGACGCCAACGCGATGCTGCGCATCCTCTTCAGCCGCCTGGGGCAGCCGCACATCGGCTCGCCCCAGGCGTTCTCCTTCAACGTCGCCTCGATCAGTGGAGCGGGCGCGGTCACTCTGGAGCGCGGCGGACGGACCGTGAAGGAGCGTCGCGACTTCAGCATCACCGGAGGCATGTGTCTGCGCTGCGAGGGCCGGGGCAGGGTCTCCGATATCGACCTCGCCCAGCTCTACGACGACTCCAAGTCGCTCGCCGAGGGCGCGTTCACCATTCCCGGCTGGAAGTCCGACAGCTTCTGGACGGTGCGGGTCTACGCCGAGTCGGGATTCGTCGACCCGAACAAGCCGATCCGCGACTACACCAAGAGGGAGCTCAACGACTTCCTCTACAAGGAGCCGGTCAAGGTCAAGGTCGACGGCGTCAACCTCACCTACGAGGGGCTCATCCCGAAGATCCAGAAGTCGTTCCTCTCCAAGGACAAGGAGGCGATGCAGCCGCACATCCGGGCGTTCGTGGAACGGGCGGTCACCTTCGCCACCTGTCCCGAGTGCGACGGCAGCCGGCTCAGCGAGGAGTCCCGCTCGTCTCGGATCAAGGGCGTCAACATCGCCGACGCCTGCGCGATGCAGATCTCCGACCTCGCCGAATGGGTCCGCGGCCTCGACGAGCCGTCGGTGGCGCCGTTGCTCGCCAAGCTGCTGCACACCCTCGAATCGTTCGTGGAGATCGGGCTGGGCTACCTCTCGCTCGAGCGGCCCGCGGGCACGCTGTCGGGCGGCGAGGCGCAGCGCACCAAGATGATCCGCCACCTCGGCTCCGCGCTCACCGACGTGACCTACGTCTTCGACGAGCCCACCATCGGCCTGCACCCCCATGACATCCAGCGGATGAACGACCTGCTGCTGCGGCTGCGGGACAAGGGCAACACGGTGCTCGTCGTCGAGCACAAGCCAGAGGCGATCGCGATCGCCGACCACGTCGTCGACCTGGGCCCAGGAGCCGGTACGGCGGGCGGCACCATCTGCTACGAGGGGACCCTCGAGGGCCTGCGGGCCAGCGGCACCATCACCGGCCGCCACCTCGACGACCGGGCCGCCCTCAAGGAGACGGTGCGGACGCCCAAGGGCACGCTGGAGATCCGCGGCGCCGGCCGCCACAACCTCCAGGACGTCGACGTCGACATCCCGCTCGGCGTCCTCTGCGTCGTCACCGGCGTCGCAGGCTCCGGCAAGAGCTCGCTGATCCACGGCTCGATCCCCGCCTCCGCGGGTGTCGTCTCGGTCGACCAGGCGCCCATCCGCGGCTCGCGACGCAGCAACCCGGCGACGTACACCGGACTGCTCGATCCGATCCGCAAGGCGTTCGCCAAGGCCAACGGCGTGAAGCCGGCGCTGTTCAGCGCCAACTCCGAGGGCGCCTGCCCCAACTGCAACGGCGCCGGCGTCATCTACATGGACCTGGGGATGATGGCCGGTGTCGACACCCCCTGCGAGGAGTGCGAGGGCAAGCGGTTCCAGGCCTCGGTGCTGGACTACCACTTCGGCGGTCGCGACATCAGTGAGGTGCTCGCGATGTCGGTGACCGAGGCCCAGGAGTTCTTCGGCGCCGGCGAGGCGCGCACGCCGGCCGCGCACGCCATCCTCGGCCGGCTCGCCGACGTCGGGCTCGGCTACCTCAGCCTCGGTCAGCCGCTGACCACGCTGTCCGGCGGCGAGCGGCAGCGGCTCAAGCTGGCCACCCACATGGCCGACAAGGGCGGCGTCTACGTCCTCGACGAGCCGACCACCGGGCTGCACCTGGCCGACGTCGAGCAGCTGCTCGGCCTGCTCGACCGGCTCGTCGACTCCGGCAAGTCCGTCATCGTCATCGAGCATCACCAGGCGGTCATGGCGCACGCCGACTGGATCATCGACCTCGGTCCCGGCGCGGGCCACGACGGCGGCCGGATCGTCTTCGAGGGCACACCGGCCGATCTGGTCGCCGCCCGCTCCACCCTCACCGGCGAGCACCTCGCGGCCTACGTCGGCACCTGACCACCGCGATCGGTGACCGGGTGACGGGTCGGCTGGCGGCGCGGTCATCACGACGATGTGCTGAGCGATGCTCGCGCCGACCCCAGCAGGGCCGCGTCCGCCGTGCGGTTCGAGACCGGGTGGGCCTTCGAGGGTGTCGTCGACCGATTCGACGATCCGGCGGATGGGTTACTGCTCGCCTGGCCGGGTGTGCGGTTGCGACAGTGAAGGACACGGCAGCCGCACGCCCCGTCGCCCCAGCTGTTTTCTGCGTGCATGTCACAGGAGGCCGGGCTGTCTCGTCTCGGGTTCGAAGGCAGGTTCTGAGAAGGACACCCCTCCTATGGCAAGGAGCTTGGTCATGAGCGGGCACACCACACAGCAGAAGGTCGCGCTGGTCACCGGGGCGAACAAGGGGATCGGCCGTGCGGCCGCCGCGCAACTCGCGGCCCTGGGCATGACGGTCCTGATCGGCGCCAGAGACCCGCGGCGCGGCGAGCAGGCCGCCGCGGACCTGCGCGCGGAAGGCGGTGATGTGCACGCGATCACCCTGGACGTCACCGACCCGGCCACCGCCCGGGCGGCCGCGAAGCAGATCGAGGAGCGCTTCGGCCACCTCGACGTGCTGATCAACAACGCCGGCATCACCGGCTCCGGTCAGGTGTCGCCCGAGGACGCCCACGACCAGGTCCCCAGCTCCGTCGACCTGGACATGGTCCGGACGGTGTTCGAGACCAACGTCTTCGGGGTGATAGCGGTGACCAACGCCATGCTGCCGCTGCTGCGGCGCTCGCCGGCGCCGCGCATCGTCAACGTCAGCAGTCACGCCGCCTCGCTGACCCTCACCAGCGACCAGGACGGCCCCTTCGCGGCACTGCTGCCGTCGGCCGCGTACACGCCCTCCAAGAGCGCGCTGAGCGCGCTGACCGTGCAGTACGCCAACGAGCTGCGGAAGGACGGCATCCTTGTCAACGCCGCCGCCCCCGGCTACGTCGACACGGACAGCAACAACCACAGCGGGCACCTCACCCCCGCGCAGGGCGCCGCGGTCTTGGTGCGCCTGGCCACGCTCGGCGCGGACGGGCCGACCGCCGGGTTCTTCAGCGAGGACGGCTCGGTCCCGTGGTGACGGCAACCACCGAGCCGCTGCAGGTCCCGGTCGTCAGGGGCGGCGCCGGGTACCGCTCGCGGGTGCACCTCGACGACGCGGCGAGCGCTACCTGGCCTGCCCGGCCGCCGGCCGGGCAGGTGGCGGTGACGACCGCGGGGCGCGGCTTCTCCGCCACCAAGGCCGAACGGGAGCCGCGCCACCCCTCGTGGCGCCAGGGCCGCAAGGAAGAGCCGGCATGACCCGCGCCGAGGAGTTCGAGGAGCTGCGGCCGCTGCTGTTCTCGATCGCCTACCGGATCCTGGGCAGCGTGAGCGAGGCCGAGGACGCGGTCCAGGAGACCTGGCTGCGCTATGAGGCCTCCCCGACACCACCCGCGTCGGCCAAGGCGTTCCTGTCGGCCGTGGTCACCCGGATCTCGATCGACGTGCTGCGCTCGGCTCGCGTCCGGCGGGAGGAGTACGTCGGGCCGTGGTTCCCCGAGCCGCTGCTGTCCGACCCCTACGAGGACCCGGAGCGCTCGGCGGAGCTGGCCGACTCGCTGTCGATGGCGGCCCTGCTCCTTCTCGAACGGCTCAGCCCGCTCGAACGGGCGGTCTTCGTGCTGCGGGAGGTGTTCGGGTTCGGCTTTCCGGAGATAGCGTCGGCGGTGGGGCGCTCGGAGGCGGCCTGCCGGCAGCTCGCGGTGCGGGCGCGCCGCCACATGGACGCGGGCCGACCCCGGTTCGAGGCCGACAGGAGGCGGCGCGAGGAACTCGCCGAGCGGTTCTTCGACGCCTTCAGGGAAGGCGACGTCGACGGGCTGCGGGCGCTGCTCGCCGCCGACGCTCAGCTGGTCGGCGACGGCGGCGGCAAGGCCCCGCAGTGGAAGCCCGTCTTCCTCGGCGCCGAGAACGTGGGCCGGGTGCTCGCCACGCTCGTCCCACTGTTCGTCAGACTCGGTGGTGTCGTGGAGCAGCACCAGGTGAACGGCCAGCCGGGCGCGATCTTCCGCGACCCGGACGGCAGGGTCCTCAGCACCTGGGCGCTCGACGTACTCGACGGACAGATCCAAACGATCCGCACGGTGATCAACCCCGACAAGCTTCGGCACATGGGTCCCGTGGCGGATACGTGGGCGGCCCTGCGCGAGGCGAGCCAGATCCGCCGGCCGGCGGATTGACCGCAAGAGCCGACCGCGCTCCAGACCTGTGGCACCGGATGCGGCGGACGGGCCGGGGAAACCCACCGTGAGTGATCACGGCAGGGCGCCCCGGTCCGGCGTGGCGCCTCCTACGGCCCCGGGTAGAAGCCCGGAGAGCCCAGCTGCCCGAACCAGCTCGGTGGCTCAGGCGCGGTGAACGCGTTGGCCATCGCCTCCAGCCAGGCGCCGAACGTGGCGAAGTCTGGGGTGGCGTTGGCCAGGTCCTCCCAGTCCCCGCCCTCAACGTAGCGTGCGCGCCCTTCCTGATCGTCGTAGTGGTGGTAGTAGACCGGGTATTCGCCGTCTGCGTCCGGCTGGGTGACATCGAAGCACCAGACCGCCTCGTTGTCCGCGTCGGCGAGGGCGAAGCCGACCAGGTGGTTGGTGGACAGCCACCGGCCGTCACCGCGGTCCACATGCTCGGGCATATGCACGAGGTTGGAGTTCAGCTCGACGATGGCGTCGTCACCGACGACGACGAACTCGACGTACCCGTTGGATGAGACGTCCCAGCGCTTACAGGCAAAGGTGTTGTGCTCGGCGAGGAAAGCGCGGTAGCTGGGCGGAGCCGTCCAGTCGACGGTTCCGAAATGGGGCTTCAGCCCTGTCTCGCGGTCACGGACGGCTTCGGCGGAGGCGGGCTCCGACGCCGTGATGATGACCGTTCCGGATTCGGCGGCGCGGTGAAGGATCGCCAGGCTCTGGTATATCGACATCGCGGTCATCGGGTGATCGTACGGCTACGTGGGCGTGGCCCAACGTCGGGGTGTCGTCGAGGCTCCGCGTCAGGACAGGGCGAGGACGCAGAACTCGTGGCCCTCCGGGTCGGCCAGGCACGTCCACGGGACGTCGCCCTGACCGAGGTCGAGGTCGGTGGCGCCGAGGACCCGCAGCCGGGCCACCTCCGCTGCCTTGTCGCCACCGGGGTACGGCAGCAGGTCGAGATGGACGCGGTCTGGCACGGTCTTCACGCCAGGCGTGCGGAGGAACTCGAGGTACGGGCCGACACCCTTGGCGGAGCGCAACACTGCATGATCGTCGGTCACCTCGTGCAGGGTCCAGTCCATCGCCTCGCCCCAGAACCGGGCCATGACCTGCGGATCCGCGCAGTCGATGACCACCCGGGCGATCGGCCCTGTGTCCCGGTAGATCTCCCGAGGCTCCAGCACGCAGAACTCGTTGCCCTCCGGGTCGGCGAGGACCGTCCACGGCACTTCGCCCTGGCCCACGTGGGCGGGCGTCGCACCGAGAGCCTGGAGGCGTGCGACCAACTCCGCCTGATGGGCCGCAGAGGTGGTGGCGAGATCGAGGTGCACACGGTTCTTCGTTGCTGTCTTGGGTTCCGGGACGGTGACGACGTCGACGCAGACGGCGACCGGGTCCGGCCAAACGAAGCCGCCGACGGGTCCAACGTAGGTGCTCACGCCAGGTCTCTCGCGGGAAACACTCCAGCCGAGCACCTCCGCCCAGAACCGGCCGACCGCCGAGTGATCAAGAGCCTTGATGTTCACCTGAACAGGCCGCAGCGTCATGCCGGCGATCCTACGAGCCCACTCTGCGACGACGTCAGCAGGCCGACTCTCCTGAAATTCGCACAGATCCCGCGCCTCCGCAGGTGCGCGAGGTCATGAGGGAAGGGCAAGTGCCGCTTGTAAGGGTGGATCGCTGTGCAGGTGGTGGGCCTCGGGGAACATCGGTGCAGCCCTCGGCGCGCCGAAATCGGTCATGGTCGCCAGGCGGTCCCGCCGACTGCCTCCCGGATGGAGTCGGGCCTGGAGACAGGGGCGCAGGTCGATCTCCTCGGGGGCGGCCACACCTCTTGCGGACCTGCCGCGCCCGCAGCCATGCTCGATTTCCAGCACGAGTCGATCTCGGGAGGCGCGGTGCACGTCCACGATCCCGGCGTCTCCCGCCGGAGCAGGCCATGACGGTGACGGCGGTGCCTCCGGTCCGGCGCAAGAAGTCGGTCTCCAGACGGGTGCGCACGCTGGCCGGGCTGTCCCTGACGACGCTGGTCCTGCTGCTGGCCGCGATCCTGGCCGGCGCGGCCAGTACCGGATCCAGCCTGCGCACCATCGGGCATGACGCAGGGCCGCAGGTGCTCGCCACCACGGGCCTGCATCGGCAGATGTCGGAGATGGACGCGCTGGTGGCCGAGACCCTGCTGCTGGGCAGGGAGTACGGCCCGCAGCAGCAGGCCGACCTGAGCGGCTATGACCAGCGGCGGCTGGAGATCTCCGAAAGCCTGCTGAAGGCCTACCGTCTGGCCCTGGACAACCCCGTCGAGCAACGCACGGTCGAGTCGCTGATCGAGGGGCTGGGCCGCTACGAACGGCTGGCGGCCCAGGCACGGCTGCTGGACATGCAGTCCGAGCACACCGCGGGACAGCCGCCCGACACCGTGGTCGAGGCCTATCAGAAGGCCACCGACCTCATGCACCGCGAACTGCTCCCCCAGGCCTACAACCTGACCCTGGAAACCGGGACGATCGTCAGGCGCGCGCACGACGCCGAGCGCTCGACCACCTCGCTGGCCCGCTCCGCGGTCATCGTCGCCGGGCTGCTCGCGCTGGCCTGCCTGCTGGGCCTGCAGGCCTACCTGACCAGCAGGTTCCGCCGGGTCTTCGCGCCGGTCCTGGTGGTCGCCACCGTGCTGACCGCGGCCGGTCTGGTGACCGGCACGGTCCTGCTCGACCGGCAGGGCCAGGCGCTGGAGGAGGCCAAGCGAAGCGGGTTCGACTCGGTGCTCACCCTGACCAGAGCACGGGCGATCAGCAAGAGCATGCACGGAGACCAGAGCCGCTACCTGCTCGACCGCTTCCGCAAGGACACCTACGAACACACCTTCCTGGACAAGTCCCGGACGATCGCGGCCGTCGAGTCCACCAGCCTGCCCGACTACCAGAGCAGGCTGCATGCGAACTTCCAGGGACTGCTCGGCCGGCTGACGGGCCAGGACAGGGAACGACTCTTCGCCGTCTACCAAAGGTTCCAGCAGGCCGACGCGCGGATGCGGACCATGCAGGCCGAAGCGGCGATCAGGTTCTGGGACGGCGAGCTCACCCAGGCCTACGAAAGCTACGACAAGGTGCTGGAGGAGCTGGTCCGGCGGCACGAGTCCGACTTCGAGCGCGCCATCGACAGCGGCGACGGCGCCCTGAAGACGCTCTGGCGGTCGATCCCCGCCGGGCTGGCCGCCGGCGCCCTGCTCGTCCTGGTCGGCGTCTGGCCACGACTCAGGGAGTACCGGTGAGACGAGTGCTGATCTGCCTGATCCTGTTGCTCACCGCCTGCGGCGCCGCGCGGCCGGAATCCCTCGTGGGCAAGGACGAGCTGATCGTCGCCATCCGCTCCGACGTCCCGCTGATCAGTTTCAAGGGGCAGGACGGCGCCTACGACGGCTTCAACATCGACGTGGCCAAGGATCTCGTCTCCCGGCTGGGCAAGCGGATCCGCTGGCTGGAGATCAAAGCAGGTGACCAGCTCACCGTCCTCACGGACGGGCGTGCCGACCTGGTCTTCGCCCACATGTCGGTCACTCCGGAGCGGAAGAAGGTGATCGACTTCGCCGGGCCGTACCACGTCGACTTCCAGGACATCGCGGTACGGCCGGCCGACAAGGGCGTCATCCGCGACGTCCGCGACCTGAAGGACCGCAAGATCTGCTGGGTGCGTGGCACGAACATCGCCCAGCGGATCGTCGACGAGCGCCGGGTCGAGGCGATCGCCGTCCCGGCACCCGACTACAACGTCTGCCTGGAGATGATCAAGGACGGCAGGATCGACGCCATCTCCACCAACAGCCAGATCCTGGCGGGGCTGCTCACCAAGCCGGGCGTCGACCTGCACCTGGTCGGCGCGACCTTCAACGAGCAACGGACGGCGATCGGCGTGCGCAAGGGCGACGTGGACGGCTGTGAGGAGCTCAACCGGGCCATCACCCAGATGTACCAGGACGGCACGGCGCACATGTTGCTGGACAAGTGGTTCGGCAGGTCGGGCATCGACCTGTCGGTGGTCTCCGTTCCGCAGTTCGAGGGCTGCTCCTAGGCAGGCGGCCGGGCGATCTCCGCACTGAACCTGTCGACGAGCGCCTGCTTGGCGCGTCCCGCGACCTCCACATCGTAGGAGACCAGCTTGACCGTCGCCGGGTCGGCCGCCTTGGAGTGCGCCGGCACCTTGGTGTTGGTGGGCAGGGCGTAGAAGTTCACCAGCGGCCCCAGTCGCTGGGATGCTCCGCTCAGCGCCCAGTCGACGTACTCGCGTGCGCTGTCGGGGTTGTGAGCCCCGGCCAGCACGGCCAGGCCACCGAGTTCGTAACCGGTGCCCTCCTGAGGGAAGGTCACCTGCAGGTTCGGATAGCCCTGTTCCTGGGCGGCGACGCAGTCATGCGAGAAGACCACGCCGACCGCCGCCTCCTGCTTGGCCGCCTGCAGGGCGGCGGCGCTGCCGGAGGAGTTGTATCTCAGCACGTTCGGATGGAGGCTGCGCAGGTAGCCGAGGGCCGCTTCGCGATCGCCGCCGCCGAGCTCCACACGCGTCCACAACGCGGTGTAGGCGGTTCCGGAGGTGGCAGGGTGGGCGATGGCGACGCCGCCGCGCAGCCGCTCGTCCAGCAGCTCCCGCCAGGAGCGGATCGGCCGCATGCCCCGCTTGGCCAGTTCCTTGGTGTTGTTGCAGAAGGCCAGCACGCCGGCGTAGATCCCGCTCCAGGTGTTGTCCCGATCAGCCCACCCCTGCCGAATTTCACCGGCCTTTTCAGATTTGTACGGCTCCAGCAGTCCCTGACTCTTGGCGGCCACATAGGAGTCGGCCGGACCGCCATGCCAGACGTCGAACTCCTGCCGTGCCCTGGCCGCCTTGATCCGCTCCAGCGCCTCTCCGCTGGACAGCCGGACGAAGTCGGCCTCCACGCCGGTGGCATCGGAGAACCGCTTGACCATCATCGCGCACCATCGCTCGCTCGCGCCGCACGCGACCGTGATCTTGTCCCGTCTCGGCGTCGAACAGCCCGCGGCCAGCAGGACCGCTACCAATGCGATGGCTAACGGCCTCATTGCCTCTCCAAGGGGTTCGCCGACGTCTCGCCCATGTGCCCGATCCCATTCGACACTCCGCCACGAGAGTCACGCAACCGATCTCCGCTCGGCCGACCTGCCACGACGAGGTCATGTCTCCCGACGAGGAGCGGAGGGCGGCGCGGCGAGTGAGAGCACACCGCGGGATGGGGCCGCGAGCCGTCCCCGAACCCCTTCACTTCGCGGCCATCTGACAGTCGGCGGCGTGGATCCGGTCATCATCGGGCAGCTCTGCGGACTGGCCGCAGATGCCTGCGGGGACGGCTACCGTCGACCTCCCGCGAGTTCCCGCCGTCTCCTGCGGAGGAACGCGAACTGCAGCAGCAGAGCGGTGGCGCGCGGCAGCGGGGCATGGACGAAGGACGGCAGCGACCGCATGACGTCCTGGCCCTTCGCGACCATGAGCAGTCGCCCTGACTCCTGGTAGGCGGGAGGGCGGACGCCGAGTGATCTCAGCACCCGCGTGGCCTGCTTCCATGCCCCGGAGTAGTCGCGCGCGCCCTCCATGGTCGCGGGCATCACGAAGACGCACTTGTCCAGCAGCCGGTTCTCATGCAGCCACCTGATCTCCCAGACCGTCCCGGCGAAGGCCAGCGGGACGATCACGATCAGCTCGGCCTGCCTGGCCAGCAGCTTGACCTTGTCCTGCCAGTCGTCCTCCGTGCATGCCACCTTGCCGGTGCCGGGGATGTCCCAGGTGCGGTTGATCGGCCAGGTGTTCACACCTTCGGGCCGGGTGGGCAGCAGCGTGCCCGGTCGGCCGAGCGCGATCAGCGGCAGGTGGGCGGGAAAGGCGGCGGCCAGGATCGCCTCGAAGTCGGTCTGGATGTTTCCGGGCTGCTCGGTGGCGCTCGCCTGCACACCCACGGCGTTGCTGGCCAGGTGGCCGGTCGTCGCGAACGGCCGCAGGTAGAGCGAGAAGCGCGGCGGCGGCCCTCCGGTGGGATCTTCGAGGAGGGCCATGACGCGCCCGGCCCGCCTGTCGCGTGAGTACTGCCGGCCACGGCTCTCCAGTTCGATGAGCGCGAACAAGGGGCCGAGGATGAGTACGACCTGGAGAAATCCGGCCACGGTGGCGACGACCAGGAACAGGACGATGTAGAGGAGGCGGCCGGGGACCCGCAGGAAGATCGAAGGAAACGTGCCGATGAACTCCCAGCCCTCGATGACCTTGGTCACCATCCATTCGTAGAGCTCGAGTGAGGCCGACCACAACGGCGACAGCACGGACACCACGATCACCGTTCGCAGGATCGGCCCCATGTGGATGGGCCGCAACGCCACGCAGGCCAGCGCCACCCCCGCCACCAGGAGGGGATGGTGGCCGAACGACAGACCCGAGACGACCGCCGCCGCACTCGGCAGCGCCCAGTGGACCACGAAGAACGCCCTCAGAAGGGAAGCAGGCCCCACACGCTCACTGTGCACCTTGAGCGCCACGAGACAAGCCCTGCCGGCGGAAGTCCTCGCTGGAGCCGCGTGAACGTCGCTATCGACCTGCGGCGGCCACGTGAGCGCTGCGGTCCGCCCAGACCTGGCTGAGTTGAAGGACGCTCATGCCGAACAACAGCACACCCAAGGGGACGTGCAGGGTCTTCGCGCCCGCGATGCCCAGAGCTATCTGCGCCAGTGTGAGCCCGAAGAACCCGACCGCGTACAGCATGGGCCTGGTCGAGCCGCCGCCCGGCCGCCAGACCAAGATCGCGGCGACCAGGTGCAACAGCGCCACGAAGAACACCCCGTACGCCGAAACACTGTGCAAGGTCCGTCCGCCGGGCGAGGACAACAACAGTCCGGCGGTGATCGGGGCGGCGAAGAGAGCCAGGGTCTGCAGAGTGATCGCGACGCGTAAGAACATGAGTGACTCCTTGACGGCTGTGGGACGGGCGAAGACGGCGACGGGCTGCGTGCTGGATGGCGTCTCAGTAGTCCGACGACACAGCAGCCGGGAATGTGAGGCGACGCGCCGATCTCACCGTTCGGCGCTCGTCTCGTCGAACGGTGAGGTGCGATCCGGGCGCGTCCGGGCTGGACCTGGGACCTGTACGAAGTTGAGATCAGAGAGATTCGCCTGCGTTGAGGTCGGAGGTCCTGGTAGGCCATCGCCATGGCGCGTGGAGACCTCACTGATTCGGAATGGTCTTTGATCGAGCCTCACCTGCCCTTGGGTGAGCGGGGCCCGGTTCCGGATCTGCGGCAGCAGTTCAATGCGGTGATGTGGCGGGTTCGCACCGGCAGTCCATGGCGGGATCTGCCCGCCGAGTACGGGCCATGGTCTACAACAGGTTCCGGTTGTGGGCGATAACGGGTGTCTTCGAGCAGTTGATACAGGCGATGATCGCTGAGGCGGCGGCTCGTGGGCAGGCCGATCTCGACTTGGTCAGCGTGGACTCCACGACCGCTCGAGCCCACCACCACGCCGCCGGGATGGCCCTTGATCCCGAACTGGTGCAGGCGTTGGAAGAAGCAGCCAAGCAGGAAAAGGGGCTGCGCCAACGGGGCAAAAGCCGAAGGATGGCGGGCTCGGCGAAGGCGCGGCCGGGGACCGCACCGGACGCCAGCGGTTACGACTGCGGCACCGGATCCGGCTGAAAGCGGCCTGGGCCGGTCACGGGGTGGGCTGACCAGCAAGGTTCACCTGGCCGCCGGCCGGCAATGCCGTCCGCTGGCCTTCGTCCTGCCCCCGGGCCATGCGGGAGACAGTCCGCAGTTTCGCACCGTCCTGGCCCGTATCAAGATCCGCCTGCCTGTTGGGCGGCCGCTGTCATCCCGGAGAAGACCGACCAAGCGGCCAACCGCAAGAAGCACGACTCTCGCGGAGGCCTCTCGGCCAGCCATGATCCAGACCTCTACAAGCAGCGCAACACGGCGGAACGCTGCATCAACCAGATCAAGCAGTGGCGCGGGCTCGACTCCGGTTCCTCAGGCCCGAGACCGGGCGGACGTACGCATGCGACCAGGTCAAGGTTGCGCGTGCCGGTTGAGGCCGAGCGTGGCGATGAGGTCTTCGTGGAGCTGGAACCAGACGCGATGGCAGGAGTCGACGTCGGTGCGGTCCACCCAGGCGCTTTCCCCGGCTCTGGCGCGCGCCAGGGCTGCGGTGAATCGGGTGTCGTATCCGCCCAACCGTGTCAGGACGCTCCCGAGCCGGTCGGCCAGTGGCGTGAGCGCGCGGGAGATGGCGGCGAGCTCGTGGAGGACCTTGGCGTCCCAGGCGGGATCGCAGTGGTCGTTGGCGGCGAGCCGGTCGCCGGCGGTGGGCCGGAGTTGCCAGTCGGTGCAGGCTCGTAGCAGGAGGGCGTTCAGCGGGAGGAACTCGCGGTAGACGTCCAGGACCTCGTCGGCGCCGCCGACGCGTGCGAGCTCGGCCGCGAGCTGGCGCTCGTTCTCGGCCCGGCCCGGTTCGGTCAGCGACCAGCCCGCGGTGCCGGCGAAGGCGGCGTGCCCGGCCCAGCCGCGCGCCTCGGCGTCGCGCAGCAGCTCTTCGGTCTGGGCCGCGTCGAGCCCGTACCGCTGCGCGATCATCGGGGTGTCCGCGAACCCGAGGATGCGCACCGCGTGCAGGACCAGCAGGCCGGGCGGAGAGTCGCGCGTCACGAGCCGGCGTCCTGTCGCGTTGTCAGGCGGGTGTAGTGCTGCTGGCACGCCTGGGGGGAGTTGAATCCCATCGCGTTCGCTATCTGCGCCCAGGTCAGTCCGGCGCTGCGGGCGGTGAACAGCAGGGCGGATTCGAGTCCTTCGACTTCGGCGCGTGCGGCGGGCAGGAGGGCCAGCACGCTCAGGACGTCCTCCGGGTCCAGGTCGGCGTTGCGCCAGACGGCGAACTGGACGAGGTCGACCGCCGACGGCGGGGCCGGCGAGGGGCGCCACGGACGGGCGTCGAGCTCGTCCGCGCCCAGGCGCAGAAGGCGTTCGCTCGCGTCGTGCTCGCGGTCGGCCTGGGCGTAGTCTGCGCGCCCGGTGTGAGTGATGTCCTGCTTGCGTGACATGCCCTTCATGATTCACAATCAAGAAATTGTTGTCAATCTTTCGTTGAAAGGCGGAGTGGATGATCGTACCCCTCATGTCGGCTGCCGCCGATACGTGCGGGGGCAAGGCCGGTGCGCTCGGCGCGCTGCTTCGCGCAGGACTGCCGGTTCCCGACGGCTTCGTCGTGTCGTTCGCCGCTTACCGCGCCGCCGTCCGCGACCTGGACCTCGAGCGGTTCGCCGGCGAGCCGGACCATCTCGACGCCGTGCGGCGGGCGATCGAGGCCCGCCCGGTCCACGCCACCCTGATCGACGCGCTCGGACGCGCGCTCGACAAGCTCGGTGATCCGCCCGTCGCGGTGAGATCGTCCGCCGCGCATGAGGACACCGGCCAGGCGTCGGCGGCCGGTCAGCACGACAGCTTTCTCGCCGTGCGCGGAGTCGGCGCGGTCACCGACGCCATGCGCGCCTGCTGGGCCTCGCTGTTCACTTCGCGCGCCATCGACTACCGGGGCGCCTCCGACCGCGGTGGCCGGCCCTTCGACGATCTCGTCATGGCCGTCCTCGTGCAACGCCATCTGGACGCCGAGGTGTCCGGGGTCATGTTCACGCCCGCGGACCCGCACGACGCGATCCGCATCGAGGCGTCCTGGGGGCTCGGCCCCAGCATCGTCGGCGGCACGGTCACCCCTGACGCCTATCGCGTCGCCGAGGACGGGTCGGTCACTCGCACGGTCGCGCACAAACGGACCCGCCTTGACCGGCGCGGCAGGCAGCTCGTCATGTCCGACGTGCCCATCCGTGCCCGCGACCGGCCGGCAATCGACGACGCGACCGCCACACTGCTCGCCGAGCTGGGCAAGGAGATCGCCGCCGTACGCGGTGGAGCGCAGGACGTCGAGTGGGCGATCGCCGATGGACGTACCTGGATCCTGCAGGCACGGCCGGTCACCGCCGCACCCCCGGCGTGGCCTTCGCCTGCCGGTCGCACTTCGGCCGCCGCGCCCACGCTGACTGGAACACCGGGCAGCCGCGGGGTCGTGACCGGCCCTGCGAGGATCGTCCGCGGTCCCGGCGACTTCGCGAGCGTGCACCCGGGCGACATCCTCGTCTGCCCCTTCACCGACCCCGCCTGGACGCCGCTGCTGCGTATCGCGGCCGGCGTCATCACCGAAACCGGAGGCGTGCTCTCCCATGCCGCGATCGTCGCTCGCGAGCACGGCATCCCCGCGGTCCTCGGCATCCCGAACGCGACGAGCAGACTCCACGACGACAGCACCATCACCATCGACGGCACCACCGGCGCCGTCACGGCGGCCAATGCGTGACCGATCCTCTGCCTCTCCGGCCGGGTAGGCATCACCCGAGAGCCGCACCCCGCCGACGAAGCACAAGTACCGGCAGTCGCCACGGCGTGGACCCCACCCATCCGGCCAGCGATGATCGCGCCGCTCGGCCGCGCACAGCCTCCTCGCCCTCCGCCGCACCGAACAGCCCCACCCAGACCCACGTCACCCACGGATCGAAAGGAGACGGGAAGCGGGCCCACGCGGGCATCGCGCCCCATCTGCTCATGACCACGCGACACCTCTACCTGGCACGCCACGGTGCGGCCGACGCATTCGGGAACCTCACCGACATCGGTCGTCGGCAGGCGGGCCTGCTGGGCGAACGGCTCGCCGGCCTACCAGTCGACGCCGTGTGGCACTCTCCGCTACCGCGCGCCGCAGCCAGCGCGCACGAACTCGCGCGGCACCTGCGGAACGCGCCCGTCGCCGAGGCCGCCGAACTTATCGACCATGTGCCCTACGTTCCCCAAGCGGCCGAAACACCCCCATCCTGGGCCGGATTCTTCGACGGCTACGACGACGCCGAGGCGGCCTCGGGCCACAAGCTCGCCGAGGCCCTGGCCGCCCGGTTCGCGAAGTCCCCCGACACAACCGCGGCAGGAACCCGGCGCGACACTCACGAGGTTCTGGTGACGCACGCCTACCAGGTCGCGTGGCTGGTGCGGCACGCCCTGGACGCGCCGCCATCTCGGTGGCTCGGCCTGAACAGCGCCAACGCCGCACTGACGGTCATCGACTACCGCACCGGCCTGCCGCCGACGCTCGTGATGTTCAACGACATGAGCCACCTCCCGGCCGACCTGCGCTGGACGGGGTTCCCCGACGGCATGAGGCCATGAGGCGGCCCCTCAAGGCCCGTACGCGTCTGCCGGCGAAGGCAAGGACGGGGGTGGACGCCGGCGGTTACGGCTGCGGCGCAGGATCCGGCTGACGGCCGCCGCGCTCGGCCGCTCGCGGGGCGGGCTGACCAGCAAGGTGCACCTGTCGGCCGACCGGCGATGCCGTCCGCTGTCGTTCGTGCTCACTCCAGGCCAGGCAGGCGACAGCCCGCAGTTTCGCGCTGTGCTGTCTCGTATCAAGGTGCGCCTGCCCATCGGCCGCCCTCGTACCCGCCCGGCAGCGGTGGCTGCCGACAAGGCGTACTCCTCCCGCGGCAACCGCGCTTACCTGCGCCGACGCGGTATCAAGGCCGTCATCCCGGGGAAGAGCGACCAGGCGGCCAACTGCAAGAAACGCGGCTCCCGCGGCGGCGGCCCGGTCAGGCATGATCCAGATCTCTACAAACAGCGCAACACGGCCGAACGCCGCATCAATCGGATCAAGGAGTGACGTGGGATGGCCTTCCGTTTCGACAAGGCTCCTGACAGCTACCTCGCCGGCCTTCATCTACGCGGAGCCATCTCGTGGATCCGAAGCCTTCAACCTGTCTAAAGATCCGAAGTCCGTACAGGCTCTAGTCCTCTGCCCCCGCCGTCCACGGCCGGAGCTTGTCCGGGTTGCGTACGGCCCAGATGTGCTTGATCCGGTCGCCTGCGACGTCGAAGGCCATCACCGTCACGGTGACGCCGTCCTGCTGCGCCACCAGACCGGGCTGACCGTTGACCATACGCTCCAGGATCGTCATGTTGGGCACCATGCCGGCGATGTCGATGGCGTAGCGCGCGATCTGCTCGCCGCCTCCGATCGGGCGGAGCACGGCGTTGACCAGGCCGCCCCCGTCGCTGATCGCCGTGGCGTCGGGGTCGAGCAGGCCGATGAGGGCGTCGATGTCCTTGGCTTCCCATGCCAGCTTGAAATCCCTGACGATGCCCGCCTGCTGGGCCGTCGGAGTCGCGGGGGCCTGCGACTCGCGAATGCGACGGCGGGCCGAGGATGCCAGCTGGCGACATGCGGCGGGCGTACGCCCGACGATCTCGGCCACTTCGGCGAAGGAATAGCGGAAGACGTCGTGCAGGATGAACGCGACGCGCTCGGCCGGGGTCATCGACTCGAGTACGACGAGGAAGGCCATGTTGACCGACTCGTCGAGGGTGACCCGGTCGGCCGGGTCGACCGGGGTGCCGACCGCCCGTCCGCTGACCCACTCCGTACGCTCGGGCAGCGGCTCGGGGATCCACTCACCCACGTAGCGCTCGCGCCGGGCCCGCGCCGATCCGAGCAGGTCCAGGCAGATGCGGCCGGCGACCTTCGTCAGCCAGCCGCCGGGCGAATCGATGGCGTCCTGCTGCTCCCGGGACATGGCATACCAGCGGGCGTACGTCTCCTGTACGACATCCTCGGCATCGGCCAGAGAGCCGAGCAGCCGATAGGCGAGATTGAGCAGGTGACGTCGCTCGCTGACGATCGCGCTCAAGCTCGGATCGGGCCGGACTTGTCCTGGCTCGGATGGGGTGATCATGTGTCGTCGGCTCCCTTGGTCACATCTGCCCTCACCAGTTCGACGAGGCAGCGCATCGAACTGTGAGGTCGGCGCGTCGCCTCACATTCCCGGCGGCTGTGTCGTCGGACTACTGAGACACCATCCACCACGCAAGGAAGCGCGGCGACCCCGGGCCGGTACGCGGATCGCACGCCGAAAACCCGCGCCGGAACGTGTGATCGTCCCCCGCGGCCGGCCACGTCGTCTCGGACGGCCGACCCCACCGGGTCGCAGCCCTCGAAAGCACCGCTGAAAGTGAGAAAGGAAGACCTCGCGATGTCCACACCCACGACGGCCGAGCAGGACGGCCTTCAGTCGCGTCTGCCCGACCCCATCCAGTTCTTCCCCGAGGTGGCGACAATCGCCGGAGCCATGACCAAGGCCACCAGGAACGGTTCGATCCCGCACACCACCGTCAGCCTGGTGCAGCTCCGCGCCGGGCAGATCGCCGGCAGCACCTACCACACCGTCCGGCAAACCGACCTCCTCCGCAAAGCCGGGGAAACGGACGAGCGCATCACCGCCGTGGCGTCATGGCAGGACGCACCCTACTTCACCGACGCCGAACGGGTCGCGCTGGAGCTCGTGGAGGCCGTCCTCACCCCGAACCCGTCCGGGGAGCGCGTCCCCGACGCGTTGTACGCCAAGGCGTCCGCACACTACGACGACAAGGCGCTCTGGACGCTCACCCTGGCGATCGGCCAGATCTGCTTCTTCATCCCCGTCGCTCTCATCGCCAAGCCGATCCCCGGCAGGCCCCTGGGGAAGAACTACAGCAAGTAACGCCCTACAGGGTCAGGGTGGGGGCAGGCCGCCGTGCCTCACCCTGATCACGGCCGGCTCCGCGATACCCGCACCGCCGCCTGTCCGGTCACCTCGGAGACGGCCTCGACGAGCCCGCCGCCCGCCTGGGCGATCTGGTCGAGCGCGCCTTCCGGCGCCATCCGTGCGATGCCCTGGCCGCGGTGCTTCCTGTCGACGTCGAAGCAGGTGATCCGCCAGTCCGGACGCGGAGGGCCTCCTTCTCGTACTCACGCCTGTGCTTGCGTTCGGCCGGCGACGACCGCTCGGACGCTGGGTGCACCGCGGTGAACCCAGCGACGACAAACGTGTCCGTCCCCGGCTTCAGCGCGCGATCAGGCCTCGGCAGCCGCCGTGGCCAGGAGCCGGGCGAGTTCGATCGGCCTGGTGACCATGGGCCAATGACCCGAGTCGATGTCGACGAATTCGAGGTGCTTGGCCTTGGCGAGCTCGGGCACGTCACCGGCGTCGATCCACTCCTGCGCCTGGGCGGGGGTGAATTCGGGGCAGACGAGTACGACCGGGACGTCGAACCGTCGCTCGTCCGTCAGACGAACCACGCCCTTGGCCACTCCTTCGGGTACCGGGATCGCCGCAGACGCGATGGCCCGCTTGGCCTCCTCGTCCAGGTCGGCGGAGTCGGGCCCCTCGAACGGGCCCCAGCCGGGGAAGGGCATGACGCCGTCCTTCGATTCGAAGAAGTCGGCGTAGGACTCCCCGTCGGCGGAGGGGAAACCGCCGATGAGGGCGACTTTGGCGACCTGCTCCGGTCGCGCGTCGGCGGCCAGCCACGCCAGGGTGCAGGCGGCGGAGTGGCCCACCACCATGACCCTTCCCGACGCCGAGTCCATGGCGGCGAGCACGGCTGCCACCTGGTCGTCGAGCGTGGCCGAGGTGGATCCGTCGCCCTGACCGGGAAGGGTGAGCGGCACGGGGCGGTGGCCGAGCGTCTCGAGGGCGGGCGCGACGTCGTCCCATGCGGATCCGTCGAGCCACAGGCCGGCGATGAGCAGGATGTCCATGATCAGTACTCCTTCTCCAGTGACATCAGATCACGTTCGGCATAGAGCCGGTGTTCCCATTCCTCGTTGAGGACGATGCCGAGACACTCCTTGAAGGGGAAGTCCTCTTCCTGGGGCCACCCGGGCTCGGCGCGGGTCACCTCGGAGGCGAGTTGCTCGTCGGTGAGTGACTCCATGACGTGGCGGACCATCGCCTGGCGTTCACGTCGGACCGTGAGCACCTCGTCGAGCGAGGGCCGTGCCTCGCGGTCCCGCGGGATATCGTCCCATTCGGGCGCCTCCTCCCACGGCAGGTCCAACGAGTGCCACGGCGAGGCGTTGCCAAGGATCATCCGGCCCACCCAGGCGGCACCGGCGAAGTTGAGGTGCCGCAGGGTCTCGATGAACGACCACTCATCGTCGACGCTGCGGTGGAGCGCCGCCTCGGGCAACCTCCTCGCACGCGCGACGGTGCCCTCCCACAGCCGCTCCAGGATCGCCCACGCCTCACGGAACCCGTCAGGGTCGTCGGGGCGCATCCTCGCCCGCTCGGGCATGCGGCGGTTCAGTTCGGCATCGACGAGCGGCGCGATGTCGACGCCGTTCACGACGACGTTCTTCAGCTCGCCGCTGATCTCGACGTCGACCAGCTCGACGCCGCGCATGCGGCTCCCGCTGAACAGGGCGGCGCGGAACTGCGCCCCGGTGAAGTCGACTGCGCGCATACGCGCATCGTTGAGGAACACCCGGGTGAAGGAGGCGCCCCGCAGGTTCACGCGCTCGAAGCGTGCTCCCGCGAGGTCCTGCTGGTGGAACTCGGTCATGGGGCACACGCTAGGACTCATTCCGGACGTTCTGCTTCCGGTACATCCCTTGACCACCTAATCTGCTCGTGTGCCGACCGATCTCAGCCCCACCGCACGAGCTCTGCGCACCATGGAGATCCTCCAGACCCGCCCCGGCGTGACGGCCGACGAACTGGCCGCCTGTCTGGGTGTCACGGAGCGGGCCGCGCGCCGGTACGTCGGGATCCTCCGAGAGGCGGGCATCCCCGTCGAGTCAACCCGAGGCCCCTACGGCGGGTACCGGCTCGGACGCGGGACGAGGCTGCCACCGGTCGCCTTCACCGAGCCCGAGGCACTCGGTCTGGTCATGGCGGTACTGGACCGCCAGCCTGCGGCCACCGACGTCGACGACCTCGTCGGCTCCGCCCTGGCCAAGGTCATCAGGGCACTGCCCGAACGCGTCGGCCGGCAGGCGGCCGCACTGCGAGAGCATGCGTCGGCCGCGCCGGACCCGCGATCGGCCCGTCCTGACCCCGCCACCACCAGCGCCCTCGTCGCCGCCATCGCGAGCCGACGCCGCGTGCTGGTCACGTATCGCAGCGAGTCCGGCAACGAGTGGGAGGCCGACGTGGACCCCTGGGCGGTCGTCGTCCGCCACGGGCGCTGGTACCTCCTGTGCCACTCCCATCGCGCGGACGCGATCCGCACCTACCGGGTCGACCGGATCCGCGCGGTCCAGCAGACCACGCGCGCGTTCGAGCCGCCCGACGGCCTCGACCCCGTGGCGGCGCTGGAGGAGAACCTGGGCACCGGCTGGGAGTTCCCCACCCGCGTCGTGTTCGACGCTGCGCCGGGTGAGGTGACGCCCTGGGTCCGGCCTCCCATGGGGCGGCTCGAACCGTTGGGAGACGGGTGCGTGCTCGTCGGCAGCACGAGCAATCCGGAGATGTACGCGCAGGAGTGGTTGGCGACGGTGCCGTTCGCCTTCCGCGTGGAAGGCGGGCAGGAACTCCGTGCGGCGGTCGCGAGGCTCGCCTCGCGTTTCGCCGCGGCCCTGGCGGACCGCCCCTGACAGGCCACCGCCGACGCCGCGCCGCACCGCCGAAACGGCCCCTTCCCGCTTGCGCGCGCGGCCCGTGGTAGCGGTCGACTCGCATGCCGTGTCACTCGGAGTCCAGGGTGTCGGCGAGGGCGTCGCGGAGGGCGGCGCGCGAGGTGATGCCGAGTTTCGGGAAGACCTGGTAGAGGTGGGTGGAAACCGTTCGCGGCGACAGAAAGAGGCGGGCGGCGATCTCTTTGTTGGTGTGGCCTGCCGCGGCGAGCCGAGCGATCTGGCGCTGTTGCGGGGTGAGGGAGGCCAGGCCGGTCGCCGGGCTGGAGCGGCTGATGCCGGTGGCGCGTAGTTCCCGGTCGGCTCGCTCTGCCCACGGGATGGCTCCGAGGCAGTGAAAGATCTGTGAGGCGCTCGCCAGGTGCCGGCGGGCATCGGTGGTGCGTTTGGCGCGGCGTAAGTGGGAGCCGTAGGCGAGCTGGATGCGGGCCAGGTCGAAGGGCCAGCGGTCGTTGCCCGGTTCGGCGATCGCCTGTTCCAGCGCGAAGGTGTCGGCCCGGGGGTCAGTGATGGCCGCGGCGGCCAGGACCACCAGGCGAAGGCGTGGGGACAGCCGGTCGAGGCGGGCCTCGCGGGCGGCGGCGACGTGAGCCGCGGCCTGCGCGCCGCGACCGGTGTGGACGGCGGCCTCGATGAGGTCGTGGAACACCCACAGGGCGTGCGGCGCGTAGGGGGCCAGGGTGCCGGGCGGGCTGATGGCGGCGGCGTTGTGGAAGGCGGTCTCGAAGTCACCCTGACCGAGGGCGGCGAGGCCGCGGATGTGAGAGGCGTAGGCGCCGATGATCCCGGCGCGGCGGGGAGCCGCCCATGCGTCCATGTCCCGGGCGGTGTCGGCGGCTTTCCTGAAGTCGCCGCGGGCCGCGGCCAGCAGGGCGCCGGTAAGGCGGCCCGGCCAGACCAGCAGGTCGTAGCCGTGGGTCCCGCACAGCTGGAGGCCCTCCTCGATCAGCCGCTGGGCTTCGTCCCACCGCCCGGTGTGGAAGGCGTCTTGGCCGAGGAGGAACAGCGCTTCGATCGCCGAGC
The DNA here is from genome assembly GCF_057708945.1 of Nonomuraea sp. bgisy101. Classification (NCBI taxonomy): domain Bacteria; kingdom Bacillati; phylum Actinomycetota; class Actinomycetes; order Streptosporangiales; family Streptosporangiaceae; genus Nonomuraea; species Nonomuraea sp. bgisy101. The sequence continues at coordinate 199,539 of NZ_JBYITD010000015.1, read as the reverse complement.
TGATCGCACCGCCTTCACGGCCGTGCTGGATGACGCGATGGAGGGCTTCCCTGCAGCGGGAGAGCCGGTCGAGGTAGGCCACGGCGATGCCGGTACGGATGATGCGGGCGGAGCTGACCTCGTGGCTGAGCCTCGCGACGGCGGCGTCGGTGCGAGCCAGCATCCGCGAGGTGAGGCGGGCCGGATCGCCGAAGGCGTGGGAGAGGATCACCAGGAGTTCGGGCGGACGTGGCCGCAGGCGGTCGACGGTACTGTGCAGGGGCGGCCACAGGCCGGCCCTGCCGCCGAAGAAGCAGACCATGAGCAGGGTGTACAGCACCTCGAGGACGACGATGTCGCCCGCGTCGTAGGGATCGTCGTGCTCGTGGACGGCGGTGATCAGCAGTCGGTGGGCGGTGTCGACATCGCCGTCACCGTGCAGGAGGTGGAAGGCGCGGGCGCCGGCCACCGAGAGCAGGTCGCCGGGGCCGGGGCCGGCCAGGCGGGCCTGCTCCAGCAGGCGGGGGGCCTCACGCAGGTCACCGGTGACGAGGGAGCCCAGGTAGGCGGCTTCGGCCAGCCGTCCGCTGCGGCCCCTTCCCTTGGGACTGAGCTGGGCGGCGCGCAGCAGTTGGGTGACGGCGCCGACGGAGTCGCCGCGCCGCAAGTTGGCGATGGCGACCTCCTTGAGGAGGGCCGCGACCTTCTCGTCGGGTTCCTCGGTGGCCTCGGCCAGGTGCCAGGCGTGCCGTTCGGGCTGGTCGGCGAGGCGGGCGGCGATTTCGGCGTGGGCGCGGCGGCGTTGCTCGCTGGTCGACAGCTCCACGATCGCCGACTGGATGAGGGGGTGGCGGAAGGTCAGCCGTTCGCTGGGCTCGTCAGCGTGTACCAGGCCGGAGCGTTCGGCGGCCGACAGGCCCCCGCCGCCCCGGTCGGCGTCGACCGCCCGGACCAGGCGCAGGTCGCCGGTGCCGTCCAGGACGGCCAGGAGCAGCAGGTCGACGACGTGCGCCGGCAGTGCCCGGACGCGGGAGGCGAAGACGGTCTGCAGCCGGCGACTGAGAGGCAGCGCCGCGGGCAGAGCCCCGGCGACGGTGTGGGCCAGGTCGCCGAGGGAGACGGGCAGCTCCAGCAGGGCGAGCGGGTTGCCCAGCGCGGCGTCCAGCAGCCGCCGCCGCACGCGCGGGGTCATCACGGGATAGCGGCTGGTCAGCAGTTCGGTCGCCGCCTCCTCCGAGAGGGGTTCCACGTACACGACCGGCAGGTTGCTCTGGTCGAAGGAGCTGGGTTCACCGGTACGGCAGGCCGCGAGCAGGGCCACCGGCAAGCCGGCCAGACGGCGGGCCACCATGCCGAGCACGAGCGCGCTGGCCCGGTCCAGCCACGGCAGGTCGTCGACCACGAGTAGCAGCGGCTGCCGCTCGGCCGCCCGCTCCAGCAGCGCCAGCACCGCGCCGGCGACCAGCAGCTGCGCGGGCGCGGCTCCCTCACCCAGACCCAGCGCCACGCTCAGCGCCCCGGCGAGCAGCGGGCTCAACCGGGGCACCTCGCCAAGGCATGGGTGGAGGAGTTGGTGAAGGGCGGCATTGGAGATGTCCGCCTCGAACTGCGAGCCGGTCGCCCGCAGCAGCCTGATCCCCGAGTCGGCGGCGAGAGCGGCGGCGTGATCGAGCAGGGCCGTCTTTCCGACACCCGGGTCGCCCGCCAGAAGGAGCGCGTCCCCCACCCCTTCGGCGATCCGGCTGGTGAACAGCCGCAGTCGTCCGATCTCCGGTTCGCGGCCGATCAGCGTCGTCGGCGTGGCAGCCCCCTGATCGTGGCGTCCGCTGAACCCATGCATCTCCCGACCTTCCTTCCTCCGCTGGGCCGTGTCCAGCCCGCACGCTCCTCGTGTCCCCCTCGGACGGTCTCCCCTTGCGGCGCTCCCCCGTTCGACACGCTCGTCGTCACGGGCTGGAGGGCGGGAGGCCAGCGGATGGTCGGCGTGTGAGGGCCGGAAGGCGGCGGATCGGTGCGGCCCGCAGGGCCCCCGCCACCGTTTTCCCGTTCAGCCGCCTGCTTCGCGGCTCGCCGTAAGCGTCAGGGATGCCGGGCAAGACAGACGGGAGACAGACGTCTGGCCCGGCCACAGGTGCCGGGCCAGACGGTTCGCAGGCCGTTCAGCGGCGCGCCGTGGGAGCGCACCGCGTTCTCTACCGGCCGGTGCGGGCCGTGGCGGCCTGGGCGATGACAGCGGCCACGGCGGCCGGGTTGGACACGTAGACCGCGTGGCTGCCCGGCGTCTCGGTGACCGTCGCCCCGGCCCGCTCGGCCATGGCGCGCTGGGCGGGCGGCGGGATCATCCGGTCGTCGGCGGCGACCAGGTACCAGGACGGCGTGGTCCGCCAGGCCGGCTCGGAGACCGTGCCCCCGAGCGCGTCGACGCCCCACGGCACCTGAGAGTCGGCCATGAACCGCGCCTGCGCCTCGGGCAGGTCGCCGGCGAAGGAGGCGGGGAACTTGTCGCGGTCGAGGAACAGGAACCCGTCTTTGGGCGGCAGGATCGGGGGGACCGGCGCGCCCGGCGGCGGGTCGGCGATGAGGGTGTTGACCGACTCGCCTTTGTCGGGGGCGAACGCCGCGATGTAGGCCAGCGTGGCGACATTGGGATGGGTGCCGGCCTCGGTGATGACGACGCCGCCGTAGGAGTGCCCGGCCAGGACGGCGGGCCCGTCCAGGCCGTCGAGGATCTGGTGGGTCGCGGCGACGTCTCCGGCCAATGACAGGGTCGGATTCTGCACCACGGCCACCCGGTAGCCATAGGCGGTCAGGTGCTCGTAGACCCCCTGCCAGCCGGAGCCGTCGACGAACCCGCCGTGCACCAGCACGATGTTCTTCACTTGCGGACCTGCGTTCACGGCACTGCCTCCTTCGCCCGGGACTCGGCCCCGGGCTCGATCGGGGAGATGCCCGGAACGCTAGACGGCCGGGAAGAGGCGTCGATTGCGTCAAATGACGTAGTTTCGGCCTTCCCATAGTCGACGCCGAACGCAGGTTCGGAGTGGTGCTGGAAGTGGGGGTACCTGGGCCGGGATCACGCCGCCATCCCCGCGCCCGGAGCCGGTTCGACATCGCTCACGACGCCGAGCCCCTGGAACGCGGCCGCGTCGCGAGGGTCCGCACGCGTCCCTCGTCAGAAGGGCTGACGGTCGCAGCCACTCATGCCGGTGGCCTGGGCAGTCGAACCGGTACGGCTCGGCGACCATGCGCAGCGTCCGGCACGGGTAGTCAGCCGAACAGCACTCGCGGCAGCGCAGAACCGCCTGGGCGCGATGTCGAGGAGCGGCGAACTTCCGGTGAAGACGACCTCGGTGGGGCCGTGCCAGGCCATCAGGGCGGCGTCTTCGTCGGCGCGGTGCCCGGCGAACGCCGGGTCGCGGCGGCCGGCCCGGTGGCTGATGGCTTCGCTCAGCCGACGGGCGAACGCGGCCGGTGCATGCAGGGGGGTGAGACGGTTCGGCCTCGTCCCCGCTGCGGGAACTACCCGCGTGCCGCCGCGTCGAGCAGGATCCGCGCCAGCTCGCGTGGCCGGGAGAACATCGGCCAGTGGCCGGCGTCCATCTCGACCAGCCGCCAATGCTCGCTGGTCAGCAGCTTGACCACGTCGTCGCTCGGCTGGTCGCCGTCGAGCAGGCATTTGACGTACGTCGCCGGAAGCCGGCCGAGCGGGCGTGCCAGTACGGCCGGCTCGGTCAGCGTGGCGCCAGGGTGTGGTGTCGAACCGCGCACGATCCGGGCGATCTGCTCTCCGGTGAGGCCCTGACCATCGTAGTCGGCCGCGATCAGCGGCGGCCAGAAGCCCCCGTTCTCGGCGATCGAGGACTCCACCACCGTCCGGCCGTGAACCGACCAGCGGGACACGAACGACTCTCCGTCGCCCGGAACGTTGGAGTCGACGAAGACCACACGGGCCAGCCGGTCGCCGATCCGCTCGGCGGCCTGGCCGACCGGGATGCCGGAGTAGCTGTGCCCGACCAGGATGACGTTGCGCAGATCATGGCGTCCGACCTCGTCGACGATGTCCTGGACGTGGGTCTGCTGCCCAGCTGGAAGACCACGCCTGTCGGCGAGGCCGGACAGCGTCAACGGGTGGGCGCCGTGGCCGGCCGCACGCAGCTCCGGCACCACCTCGTCCCACGCCCACGATCCAAGCCACGCGCCCGCGACCAGTACGAATTCCGCCACGGTGCAAAGGTAGCGGAAGGGTCCGACAACCACCCACAACGCGGAGCATCGCACACGTGCTCGCCGTCGAACCGGCCGCACGCGCAGCAGGCGCGGTACACCTCACGGCCGTCCACCGCGGACGCGACCGGGTCGAGGTCTCGCCAAGGGCTGTAAGCCTGCTGGTCGACGGGCCGCGACGGCGCACCGTCGGCGTGTCAGCCTCTCGGCGACGGAGCCCTGGTTCCCAACTCGTGTCGGGCTCAAGCGCTGGGACCCCGGTCAAACATTTGTCGCGTCGCCTCGGCGGCGGCCAGGCCATCACTCGGGGCCGGTCCGGGACTCAGAAGATCGCACCCCGGGTTCTCGGGCGGCCCGGTTCTGCTTACCTATGTGCGTGACGCCATCAAGGATGAAGCGGTGTCGGCGCTGGTTCGCCGAACACTCGCTGGTGACGAGGTCGCTGGTGGGGATGGTTGCCGCCGCCGCGCTGGTGGGGACCGTTGTCCTGGTTCTGGGACCGTTGTCGTGGCTGGTCGCGGGTGAAGCCGTCAGCCGATTGGCGGGAAAGGAACAAGCGGATGCGATGAACGCGGTCCGGCAGACGGTGCTGGCCGCGCTCGGTGGAGCATCTGCTCTCATCGCTCTCGGTTTCACCGTGCGGACCTACTATCTTTCGCGGCGCGGCCAGGTGACGGATCGGTTCGGGAAGGCCGTCGGCCAGCTCGCCTCCGAAAAGCTCGAAGAACGGTTGGGCGGTGTTCACGCGCTGGAGCACGTGATGGCGGAGTCCGCGGTCGACCATACGGCGGTCATCGGCGTTCTTTGCTCCTTTGTTCGGGCTCGCACCATGCGCCCCAAGGACGAACAAGGAGAATACGTCTCCGAGGACGATCAGGAGCTCGGCTGGACCGAGCCGGCGGCTGACATCGATGCCGCGATGACCGCCTTGGCCCGCAGGCCCAGGCGAGACGAGCCCAACCGGCCGGATCTGCGGGCGGCGAAGCTCGTCGGCCTGTCCGTGAGAAGCATGGACTTCTCCGGTCCACCGCGGCTGACCCGGATGTTCCTCACGGCGGCGGATCTTCGTCGGGCGGACTTCCGGGGTGCGGACCTGCGGGGCACGATCGCCACCGCAGCGGACCTGAGGCACGCCCTGCTCCACCGGGCCGACCTGCGGCAGGCCTCGTTCGATGCCGCCGATCTTCGTGGGGCCTACCTGGATGGCGCTCGACTGGCGGGGGCGATGTTCGAAGGGAGTGATCTTCGTGGCGTGCACGGGCTCTCCGCCGCCCAGGTGGCGGAGGCCTATGTCGATGCGGAAACCCGCTTCTCGCCGGAGCTTGCCGACCATCCGTGGGTGCAGGCTCGGCTGGCGGACTGCGCCGCGTGGACCAAGACCCACCCGGACCCATGGGCCTGCCCACCTCCCACTCGATGGAAGTCCGTGCCCGAACCGACATCCGCATCCGGGCCGAAGCCCGCACCGGAGCCGGAATGAGCGTGATACTCCTGCGGGGGCGTGCGGTCACGCGTTGGCGAGACGCCGGGCGAGGGTGTGGCAACGCTGCTTGAGCTCGTTCGGTTCGAGTACCGTGAAGGCCCCGCCCACGAGGGTCGCGAGCATGGCCGCCCACTCCAGCGAGTCCACCCGAGCGGTCAGGATCACATGCGCCGGACCGTCCTGGACGACCTCGGGCTCCGCGTTGCGGAAGCGGTCGACGACAGCGGCGGCCTCGGCCTCGAACCTGATGCGCACCTGGATCCGCGGGTCAGGCAGGAGACGCTCGATCTCCTCTGCTTCCCGGCCGGGGGTGAAGGCGTAAGGAACGAAGGTGGTCTGCGCCAAGGCGCAGGACCGGACCCTGTCCAGCCGGTGGATCCCCCAGGAGTCGGAGGCCCGCGCGAGCAGGTACCACCGCCGGCGTCGAAGGAGCAGCCGGTACGGCTGCACCTCTGACGTCGTCCCGTCGCACAACTCCAGCACCGCGGTACGGCCTTGCTCGGCCCCCTGCGCCAAGGTGGCGAGGAGGCTCGCGTCGACGGAGATCGTCACTTCAGGTGACGTGGTCAGGGCCTCGGTGACGCGCCGGCACGTCGCCACCAGAGGACGCGGTATCGCCCGCAGCATCTTGCCCAACGCGGTCCTGGCTGGATCCTCGACCCGTGTGTCTTCTCCCGTGCCGACCAAACCTGACCTCGCCGTGGCCAGGGACATCCCCACCACGAGTGCCACGGCTTCCTCGTCCGACAGCATCAAGGGCGGCATGGTGGTGTTGGCACGCAGCTCGTACGCCCCATGCGGTCCGGGTCCGGCGTCGACGCGATAGCCCATCTCCCTGAGCCGGGCGATGTCCCGGCGAACTGTCCGGACGTCCACCTCCAGCCGAGCGGCAAGTTCGCGACCGGACATCGAACGGCCCGACTGCAGGCAGGAGAGCAACGAGAACAGGCGCTCCGTCGAATGAACCATGCTCCATCTTCACCCCGCATCGAGGACAGGACCTGCCCTCAACCGTTCATAGCGTGTCCCCATGAGCACAAGCACTCCCATCCTCGTCCTGGGCGGCACCGGCACGGTCGGTAGCAGGGTCGCCGACCATCTCCGCGGCGCCGGTCACAGCACCCGGGTCGCCACCAGGCACGCCGAGTGCCGCTTCGACTGGTCGATCCCCGACACCTGGGGGCCTGCCCTCGCCGGCATACAGACCATGTACGTCCTCCTGCCGGATGACACCGGCATGCCGACGTCGTTCATGCAGGAGGCCCGCCGATCCGGAGTACGGAGAGTGGTCCTGCACTCGGACCGCGGCATCGACGTCATGAACGTCACCCACCTCCAGGAGACGGAACGACAGGTACGCGAGTCCGGATGCGACTGGACGATCGTGCGCCCCGACTGGTTCAACCAGGACTTCGAGACCTTCTTCCGCCAGTCCGTCCTCGACGGTCGGCTGTGCGTGCCCATCGGCTCGACCCGCCAGGGCTTCGTGGACGCCGACGACATCGCCGCCGTCACGGCCCAGGCCCTCACCCGGAAAGATCACATCGGGCAGATCCTGCCCCTGACCGGTCCCAGGGCGCTGTCATTCCCGGAAGCCCTCACCCACATCCACGACGCGACGGGACTCACCATCGACTTCGACGGCACTCCAGACGCGTACCGCGACTCGCTCCGCGCCGAGGGGACACCGGACGAGGTGGTCGACACCTTGATCGAGAACTTCTCGGCCGCCGCGGCTCAGGGTGACACCACACCCACCGGGATCGTCGAGGAGATCCTCCAACGCCCGGGAAAGGACTTCAGCACCTACGCGCGGGAGGCCGCGGCCAGGGGCGTATGGCAGAAGCCTTGAGCACCCGCCCGCGACCGGCGGAGGCGGATGGACGGGTGGCGACGTCGCCCCGGTCTCCGTTGATGTTGCCGACCAGCGCCGTGGCGCTCTGCTTCCTTCCGGTCCCCCGCTCCGACCGCCCGACCTCGCGCTCGACGACCGCAAGGGCCGTACCCGATCCGCGTGTACCACGCCTGGTTCCCCTGGGACGGTCTCCAGGAGGGCGCCCGGCGCCCCGCGGCGACGAGGTCGCCACCCACCGCGAACCGGCGAAGTGACGACCCTGACTTCGGCCCCCGTCCCAGGGCAGGCCCCGGTCGCGGGGCCTGCCCTGGGCGGCTCTACAGAAGCTCAAGGGCCTTGGCCACGCCCGGGTCGCGCCCGGCGGCCAGGTCGGGGGCCGTCATGGGGGCGTGGTGGTCGACCGGCACGCCGATCGTGTCGATGATCTCGCGGGCGGGCCCGAGGTGCCTGAACTTGGGCAGGAGCAGGACGCTGCCGTCGTCGAGAAGGTACCCCTCGGACGGACCGGAGACGGCTCCGGCGGTGCGGGTCCCGACGAGAGTGCCCAGGCCGTTGTCCTTGACGGCCGCGCTGAAGTCCTCGCAGGCCGAGGCGCAGGCGCGGTCGGTGAGGACGACCAGGCGCAGGCCCAGCAGCGGGACGGTGTCGTCGGTCCTGTTCGGGACGCAGTCGCCCTTGAGCGGGCAGAAGTAGCTGGTGACCTTGCCGTGCGCGAACGCGCCGAGCAGCCGCGTCACCTCCCGAGGTGACCCGCCGCCGTTGCCACGCAGATCGAGGACCACGGCCTTCGGCTTGTCCGGCAGCTTGGCGATGACCTGGTCGGCGGCGCCTTCGAAGAATCCGGGCAGGTGGACGTAGGCGACACCGCCGGGGAGCGGCTTGGACGTCACCGATGGAGGTTGTTGTGGCGTGATGGGGCCCTGCCTGACGTCGACGGTGCGGGTCCGTCCCGTCGTGGGGCGCTTGAGCGTGAGCCGTACCGTGCTGGAGGTGAAGGCGTCGGTGATGCCCTGGTTCGGGGTGTCACCGACGAACGCCGGCACGCCGTTGACCTTGACCACGATGTCGCCGGGTCTGATGCCGGCCTTGGCGGCGGGGCTGCCGGGCAGCACGCGGGTGATGTACAGCGGCGGCCGGGCGGCGGGGTCGAGCTGCGGTCCCTGCAGGGCCGACAGGCCCACGATGCCCGTTCCTTCAGGCCCGCCCTGCGGCGGCTGGGCCGGCCTGATCCAGCGGGCGTGGTTGTCGTGCAGGCCGGCGACCATCCCGGTGATCGCGGCGCGCAGTGCGGCAGGCTCGCCCGTGCCGAGAACCTTGGCCAGGGCGTCCCAGTCGGTGTCGCGGTTGCCTGTCAGGGCGGGCAGCCGGAGGTCCGCCCGGTCGGCGCCGCGCCGCATCAGGTCCTGGGTGTAGGCGGCGAAGGCGCTCTTCAGCAGCGCCTTCGGATCCATGGCCGGGCCGCTGTAGTAGTTGTCCAGCACGCAGAAGTAGGCCTGCCGGAGCGTGTTCACCGACGTCGGCGGTGCCGACTCCGGCGGTGGCGCGGTGATGGCGGCGCAGCCGGCGGCCGGCGTGGACGCCGGTGTCGGCCGGGCGACCGGGGCCGGCAGGGCCAGTTGGGCGGCCGGGGCCGACCGGGCGACCGGTGCTTGCGGGGCGGCCGGGGTCGGCGCGGACATCGAGCAGGCCGTCAGCAGGATGCCGGAGCAAAGGGCTCTGATCATGAGCCCAAGGTGGCCGAAGGCGGGTTGCGCCGCGGTGAACGGAACGGTTAACGCCGCTGTAACCGGTTTGCGGGTATGAAGGGCGGCATGCGGGTTCTGGTGGCCGAAGACGAACGCGATCTGGCCGACCTCGTGGCGGTGGGATTACGCCGCCACGCCATGGCCGTCGACGTGGTGTACGACGGGCTCTCGGCAGCCGAGCGGCTGGCGGTGCACGAGTACGACGTGCTCGTGCTCGATCGGGAGCTGCCCGAGATGCACGGCGACCTCGTGTGCCGGGAGCTGGTGGCGCGCGGGAGCCGTACGCGGATCCTGATGATGACGGCGGCGGCGTCGGTGCCGGAGCGGGTGGCGGGTCTCGGGATGGGCGCCGACGACTACCTGCCCAAGCCGTTCGACTACGCGGAGCTGGTCGCGCGGGTGCAGGCGCTGGGGCGGCGCAGCCCGTCGCAGGTCCCGCCGGTGCTGATGCGGCACGGCATCGTGGTCGACACGCACCGGCTGCAGGCCTCGCGGGACGGCCGGCACCTGCACCTGTCGCTCAAGGAGTTCGCCGTCCTCGAGGTGCTGATGAGGGCGGACGGCGCGATCGTCAGCTCGGAACGGCTGCTCGAGGAGGCGTGGGACGAGAACGCCGACCCGTTCACGACGGTGGTGCGGGTCGTGGTCAGCCGCTTACGGGCGAAGCTGGGCGACCCGCCGTGCATCCGGACGGTTCCGGGCGCGGGATACCTGCTGTGACGACGGTCAGGGTACGGCTCACGCTGGTCTACTCCGGACTGTTCCTTCTGACCTCGCTCGTGCTGCTCGTCACGGTCAACCTGCTGCTGCGCCACGCGTTGCGCGCACTGATCACGCAGCCGGTCGCGCCGGTGGCGCCTGAGCCGGGGGCCGCGGCCGACCGGGTGCCGCCGATGCCGCAGCTGCCCGCGCTGGTGGAGGACGTGGTCGACTACCAGTGGGGGGTGACCGCGCTGCTGGTCGGGATCCTGGCGCTGGTGTCGGTGGTCGTCGGCTGGCTGGTCGCCGAGCGGATCCTCGGGCCCGTCCACCGGATCACGGCCACCGCGCGGCGGCTGTCGGTGTCGAACCTGCACGAGCGGATCGCGCTCACCGGGCCGAAGGACGAGCTGAAGGAACTGGCCGACACGTTCGACGCGATGCTCGACCGGCTCGAACGCTCCGTCGAGGGGCAGCGGCGCTTCATCGCGAACGCGTCCCATGAGCTGCGTACCCCGCTGGCCGTCCAGCGGGCGGCGATCGAGATCGGCCTGCCGGAGGACGTGGGCGAGATCCGCGACAAGCTTCTGTTCCACAACCGCCGAACCGAGAACGTCATCGACGCCCTGCTGGTCCTGGCCCAGGCGGAACACGGCTTGGACAACAGGCAGCCGGTGGCCCTGGACCAGGTCGTACGCAACGTCCTGGCCGAAGCAGGCTCGGACGAGGTCAGCGTGACGGCGCGGACCGAACCGTTCGTCGTCGACGGGGATCCGGTCCTGCTGAACCGGCTCGTCGCCAACCTCGTCGACAACGCGATCCGCTACAACCACTGCGGCGGAGGCGTCGACATCACGCTCGCCGACGGAGTTCTGACCGTCCGGAACACCGGCCCTGACGTGCCGAGGGAACGGTTCGGCGACCTCTTCGAGCCCTTCCGGCGGCTGCACACGACCCGGGAGCAGGGCACCGGGCTCGGGTTGTCGATCGTGGCGTCGATCGCCAAGGCGCACGGGGCAGGCGTGCGAGCCGCCCCCAACCCGGGAGGCGGGCTGGAGCTCACCGTCGCGTTCGCGCGAGGTCAGGGCCGGGAGCCTGCAGGGGACGAACGGCGGCAGGCCGAAGAGGGCCTCGCCCGTTGACGCGCGGCACGCCACGGCGACAGCCCTGCGCCCTTTGCTCAGTGCGGCAGCTCGGCGGGCTTGCGACGCCACCGGCGAGACAGCCACGGCGGTACGTCTAGGACGCCTGCTTGGCCGCCCGCCACTCCGGCGCGAGCACCGACCAGACCTCGATATCGTGCCGCTTGCCCCGGTACAGATAGCTCTGTCGCAGCACGCCCTCTTTCGTCATCCCGAGCCGCCGGGCCACGGCGATGCTCGGCTCGTTCGCCGCCGAGACCTGCCACTCCACGCGATGAAGGCCCCGCTCCTCGATGGCCCAATCGATGATCACCCGCGCCGCCTTGGTCACCAGCCCCTTGCCCGCTGCCGACGGCTCCAGCCAGCAGCCCGCCTCGGCGTTGCCGTGCTCGATGTCCATCGTGCGGAAGAGAACGCCGCCGACCAGCTTGCCGTCGGCCCAGATGCCGTAGATCCGGCCGGTCTCGGCCACGGCCTTCTCCGCGTAGCTCTGCAGGAGGGCGCGGCTGGACTCCAGGTCGGTGACGCGGTCCGGCAGCGCGATGTGCTGTCCGATGAACTCCCGCCCCCGGTCGATGTGGGTCAGGAACTCCTCGGCCAGCCACGGCTCGAGCGGGCGCAGCTCCGCGCCGTCCTCGCCCAGGGATATCGCGTACACCGTCACCCTCCACGGTCGAAACCTGTCCATTCTGCGAGGGGATCTTCTCACGGATGGCGTCGGCCTTCGGGGGCGGGGTCGTGCTCGCGGCGGCCACGGCCGACCCGGACCGAACAGGCGAGTGGCCGACGGGCGCGCCGCTCATGGATACGGACTTCCTCGGGAAGTCGGCGTCGAATCCAGATACGTTCCCTCTGCCTTTCCAGCGAGGAGATGATGCGAAGGTGAGCGAAGAGAAGGCCCTGAAAGTCGGGCCGTCCGGCATCGAGGTGGCATACGAGCGCTTCGGCGACCCCCAGGCACCGCCCGTCCTGCTGATCATGGGCATCGCCATACAGATGTCCGGCTGGCCCGACGGCTTCTGCGCCGAGCTCGTCGCCCGCGGCCTGCAGCCGATCCGGTTCGACAACCGCGACGTCGGACTGTCCTCCCACTTCCCCGGCGCGCCGACGCCCGACCTGCAGGCGGCGCTCGACGGCGACATGTCCTCGGCGTCCTACACCCTGTCGGACATGGCGGCCGACGCCGTCGGCCTGCTCGACGTCCTCGGGCTGGACAGGGCCCACCTCGTCGGCTCCTCGATGGGCGGCGCGATCGCCCAGACGATCGCGATCGAGCATCCCGGCCGGGTCCTGTCGCTGACCTCGATGATGTCGACCACGGGCGATCCTTCCGTGGGCCAGGCGAAGCCCGAGGCGCTGGCTGCGCTGGCGGGGCCGGCGCCGCAGGGCCGCCAGGACGTGATCGACCAGATGGTCAGGGCCGTCCGGGCGCTCGGCTCACCCGGTTTCGAGATCGACGAGGCGGCGGTCGCCGACCGCGCGGGGCGCTCCTTCGACCGGGCCTACGACCCGCTCGGCGTCGCCCGTCAGGCGGTGGCCTCCGTCGCCTCAGGCGACCGGACGGATCGGCTTCGGTCGCTGGACGTGCCCACGCTGGTGATCCACGGCGCCGACGACCTGATGTGCGATGTCAGCGGCGGCCGGGCGACCGCGGCGGCCATCCCCGGAGCCGAGCTGGTGGTGATCGACGGCATGGGCCACGACCTGCCCCGGGCGCTGTGGCCCGAGATCGCCACACGGATCGCCGGCCTCGCCCAGGCCGCCGAGGCGCGCTCGGCCCACGACTGACCGGTCTGGGCCGGTTCACGCCGGCGGTTCACGCACGACGCCGCCGATGACCGTCGTCACGACCCTGTGGACGGCCTCGGCCTCGGGCGGGGTGCCTCTCCGGTCAGCGAACAGCAGGTGCCCGGCCCCGATCAGCGTGGGCGCGAGCGTGTCGACGTCGGCCTCGGCCGCGATGCGGCCCCTATCCCGCTCGGCGGCGAGGTAGGAGGCGATCATGGCGGCGGCCTCCGTCAGGACCGGGACGCCGGTCGGCCTGACCTGGCGCAGCCGGGCGCGCAGGTCGTCGCGGAAGGTGATGAGCGCGACGATGGCCACCGCGACCGACCCGAACAGTTCCGTCAGCGCGCCGGTGAGGTTGCCGGTGACGGTGCCGCTACCGGCGTGCTCGCGCAGGGCGGCGGCCTGGTCGCCGATCCGGGCGACGCGGTCGAGCACGAGTTCGGCGAGGAAGGCGTCGAAGTCGGCGAAGTGCCGGTGCAGGACGCCCTTGGAGCACCCGGCCTCCGTGGTGACCGCCCGGCTGGTCAGCGCGTTCGGCCCGTCCCGGAGCAGGATCCGCTCGGCGGCGTCGAACAGCTGCTCACGTGCGTCGCGCATGGCCACCCCTGTCGGCATACCGCGCATCCCTGCCTTCCACGTCCTGGCCCACCCGTTGCCGAGTGGGCATGTGCCCACTTATAGTGGGCGCATGCCCACTATACCTCCGGAGCGCGCTTCCCTTCCCGGGCCCGCGCCTCATGAAAACCGTCAGGTCGCCGAATCGTTCGGCTCGGACGCCGAACGCTACGACCGGACCCGGCCCCACTACCCCGACGCCATGGTGAACAGGATCGTCGCCGGCAGCCCCGGCCCCGACGTCCTCGACGTCGGAGCCGGCACCGGCATAGACGCCCGGCAGTTCCAGGCGGCCGGCTGCAAGGTGCTCGGGGTCGAACCCGACGCGCGGATGGCCGACTTCGCACGGCGCGGCGGGCTCGAAGTCGAGGTGGCGACGTTCGAAGCATGGGACCCCGCCGGCCGGGACTTCGACGCGGTCGTCGCCGGGCAGACCTGGCACTGGGTGGACGCGGTCGCGGGGGCGGCCAAGGCGGCGCAGGTACTGCGTCCCGGTGGACGGCTGGCCGTGTTCTGGAACGCCTTCCAGCTCCCGCCCGACATGGATGAAGCCTTCGCCGCCGTCCATCGCCGCGTCATACCCGACTCGCCGATCCGCCAGCGCGGCATGCCCGGCCTGGACGCCTATGTGATGCTGTCCACCACGGCGGCCGACGGCATCCGGCAGGCGGGCGCGTTCGGCGACCCCGAGCACTGGCGGTTCGAATGGGAGCTGCCCTACACCCGCGACGAGTGGCTGGACCAGCTGCCCACCTTCGGCCTCCACACCCAGCTCCCGCCGGCCACGCTGCAGGAGGTGCTCGCGGGCACCGGCGCCGCCATCGACGCGGTGGGCGGCGGCTTCACGATGCGCTACACCACGATGGTGGTCACCGCGGTGCGAACCGGCGCCGCCTGAGCCGGCGCGGCCGCGGCCGCAGGCGGGGGTGCCGGGGACGTCCCGGCTAGGATCTGCTCGGCCAGACCACCTCGGCAGCACGGAGGGTGCCATGACACCCGGTCGCACGGATCCCGTCGCGCCCGACCGGCTCACGATCTGCGGCGAGCCGGGGGCTCGCTCGACCAGCGGTCTGGTCGCCTACCTCGACGGCGAGCCGGTCGGCTGGTGCGCGGTCGAGCCCCGCACCTCCAATCCTCGCCTGCTCCTCACCCGTACCCCATGGACCGGACGCGAGGAGGACAAGAGCGACGGCGGCGTCTGGGCCGTCACCTGCCTGCTCACCCGCAAGGGCTTCCGCAGGCGCGGCATCACCTACGCCCTCGCCCGCGCGAGCGTCGCCTTCGCCCGCGACCGCGGCGCTCGAGGCCTACACGATGATCACCCAGCCGGGCAAGGAGATCACCTGGGGCGAGCTGCACGTCGGCAGCCGTGACGTGTTCGCCGACGCGGGATTCACCGAGGTCAGCCACCCCAGCCCCCGGCGTGTGGTCATGCGCGTCGACTTCTGAACACAAGCACCCGGGCCGCCGGAATTAATGGCGTGCGGAGCCGGCCGGCCGTAGGGCATCCTGCGACACCATGGCGATCTTCTACGTGGTCCAGCACGGTGAGAAGGAGCAGCACGCCGGCGATCCGCCGCTGACCGCCGCCGGGCGGGCGCAGGCACGTCGAACCGCAGGCCGGCTAGGCTCCTTCGAACCCAATGCCGTCTTCAGCAGCCCGCTGCGACGCGCCCGCGAGACGGCCGGCATCATCGCCTCGGCGCTCGGCCTCACCGTCGGCGAGGACGCCCGGCTGAGCGAAAGGATGAACTGGGACGGCCGGCGGCCGCTCGAGGACTTCCTGGCCGACTGGCACACGGCCGCACGTCATCGCGACTTCGTCCCGCCGGACGGCGACTCCTCGCACCAGGCCGCTCGCCGCTTCCAGGCCTTTCTCGACGATCACGCGCAGGAGCCGGGCTCGATCGTCGTCTGCACCCACGGCGGCGTCACCGTCGACCTTCTGCGCACGCTGGCGGGTGAGGCGTCGCTGCCCGACGGCCTCCTGGAGTACGGCGTGCCGCCCTGCGCGATCACCACCCTGGACGGCCTGCTGGTGGTGGACATCGCCTCGGTCAGGCATCTGCGATGACCGGCGAAGGATCCAGCCGGCCGCGGACACCGCCCCTGCTCACTCCGGCCGCTGCGGCCGGGCCGTCGCCCGCAGGCCGCGGATGAACAGCTCCAGGTGACGCCGGGCGAAGGCGTGCTTCTCCCCGGCGTCGAGCGATCCGGGCAGGGGTCGGGCGATGCGGACGAGCATCGTCACGACGTCCATGAAGGTGACGTCCTCGGGCAGGGCTCCGCAGGCGCGCGCGTCGTCGACGAGCCGGCGCACGCTGGTGGCGGACTCCTCGCGGGCGGAGGACAACTGCGGGTCGGCACGCAGGTCCACCACGTCGATCAGGGCGGGCAGTACCGCCGAGACCCGCAGTTCGAGCGCTTGTCGCAGGTAGCGTGCCAGTGCCTCGAACGGGTCGCTCTCCGCCGCCGCCGTCGCCGCGGCGGCCGCGGCGGTGGTCTTGTCCAGCGCGTCCAGGGCGACGGCGTGCAAGAGCGCGTCGCGGTCGGGGAAGCGGCGGTACAGCGTGGCGCTGCCGACTCCCGCGCGCCGGGCGATGTCGTCGAGCGGCACGTCGGGGCCGCGTTCGGCGATCATGTCGCGCGCGGCGAGCAGGATCTGTTCCAGGTTGCGCCGCGCGTCGGCCCGCATGGGTTTGGGCTCCACCTCGTTGCCTCCCTCGTCGTGCGCCCAGCATAGCGGTAACCGGAGAAAATCCCCCCACTTACGCTTGTGCGGTCGCCGGCCCCGTGCCACAGTTAAGTGGGGAAATTTTCCCCACTTAGGAAGGGACGGATGACATGAGCAGCCAGCAGCAGGTCCTCGACCTCCTCCACCGGTGGGCCGGCGCCGAACTCCACGGCGACGCCGACGCCTTCGACGACCTCCTCAGCGCGGACTTCACCGGCATCGGACCCGTCGGGTTCGTCCTGGACAAACACCAGTGGGCCGGCCGCCACCGCGGCGATCTGACGAATCACCACTTCGAGATACGCGAGCCGCACGTGCGCCTGCACGGCGACAGCGCGATCGTGGGCGGCGTCCAGGAGCAGCGCACCTCCGTCATGGGGCGCCAGGTCGACGACTCCTTCCGGCTGACCCTGCTCGCCGTGCGGCAGGACGACCGCTGGGTCATCGCCAACATCCAGCTCAGCGGCCCGCTGCAGTCCCCCTCCGCTCCCCCGCCCTTCGCCCGCCAAGCCGGCCCCGCCTCCCGAGAGGAGCTCCAGGCGGCGATCAAGGGCGAGAGCGTCACCGTCGTCGACGCCCTGCCCGCTCCGGTGTACCGGCGAAGGCACCTGCCCGGCGCCCTGAACCTCACCGCGGAGGACGCCTCGCGCTCGGCGGCCGAGCTGCTGCCGGACCGGTCCGCGCCGATCGTGGCCTATTCGACCGACACCGCATGCGAGCGGGGCCCCGCCCTGGTCGCGGAGCTGAAGCGGCTCGGCTACCGAAACGTGCGCCTGTACGCCGACGGCATCGAGGACTGGGCAGGAGCGGGACTACCGCTCGAGAGCGCCTGAGGCCACCCCTCGCGGCCCGGACCTGGCCTCGCGCAACGAGGCCGACGGCCCGCGGCACGAACAGGGCGCCGCGGCGACGATAGAGTCTTGCGATCATGACGTCGCCCGCCACCGTCCCCCGACGGTTCGGACCGCGGGCGATCCGAGACGCGCAGCCGGGAGGACGACGCGCCCCGTGGCCGATCGCAGCAGAGGACGCCCCGGCTGGCTTCACGTCGGCCCCCTCGAGGCGCGGCTCACCCGCGCGTGGGACCCCGGCGCCTTCCCTCCGGCTCCCACCCTCCTGGCGATCATGACGCTGTCGGCCGTACCGCGGGCGCTGGCCACCAGGCTGGCCGACCACCTGACCGGCGGCATCGTGGTCGGCACGGGGGCCGTTCCCGACCTGCCCGGCTTCGAGTCGCTGCGCGACCGGCCGCTACCGGTTCAGGCCGGCTCGTGGGAGCGCTCCGCCGGGGTCTACGACCCCGGGCAGCGGCGCATCGGAGTCGGCAGCGTCCCCTCCCCGTCGGTCAGCGTCTGCGGTCACGAGCTCGGCCACGCGGTCGACGATCTGGACGGACGAGCCTCGCAGAGCGAGTTCTGGGTGGTACTGCACGCCTTACGCGGCAGCCGGCTGGAGCCGCCCTACCGCCAGGACGTCACCGAGCTGTTCGCCGAGTGCTTCGCCGCGGTCCTCACCCGCAGGGCCGCGCGGCTGCTCAGGCTGCTCGACGGTGACGAGGCGAGCGCGTACCGGGTCTACCGATGGCTGTGCGAGCGGTACCGATTGGGCTGAGGCCCCGCTCCCCCGACCGCGCCTGGCTATGCTGAGGGACAGGAGCGATCGGAAGGGGCAGGCGATGAGCGTCACCATGCTGCCGGGCGGCGTGCTGCGCGTCCCTACCGTCACCACCCTCGACAACGGCACACAGGTCGACGGGACACGCGACATCACCCCTGACTCGCCGGACTACGAGGCCTACCTGCCCTACGCCGTCGGCGAGGACGAGCAGTGGCACGAGGACGCCGAGGACGCGGCGATCCTGGCCAGGTGGCGGGCCAGGGCCAGCGCGTAGCCCCCGCCCACCCGCCGACGCCAACCGCCGTTCAGCCCCCGAGCAGGACCGCCCGCAGCCGGGTGGCGAACCGGCCGGGATCGTCGACGAAGCCGATGTGCCCGCCGGGGAACAGCGTGGGCTCGACGCCGAGCTCCCCTGCCAGCGCCCTGGAGGCGCGGTCGCAGAGCTGCTCGGCCGAGTCCTCGCCGATGCCGACCACGATGCGGGTCCCGACCGCGCGCAGGGCGTCGAGGTCGGGCTGCCAGCGGGTGGTCGCGAGCAGCTCGTGGGCGAACCAGCGCCGCTCGTCGGCGACCTGCCGCGGGTCGCGTTCGCCTCCGAACATCGCCTCGATCGCCCCTTCCGGCATGACGATGTTGGCCTGCGCCATGAACTTCGTCCATGCCCCGATGACGTCGCCTGCCAGGTAGGTGGCGATCTGGTCCTCGGTCCCCGCGCGCAGCTTGTCGCGGTCCTCGAGCAGCTCGACCAGCGGCGGCTCGTGGGCGATGACGGTGTGGACGCGGTCGGGGTCGGCCTGCGCGAGGGCCAGCGCGGTGACGGCGCCGCCGCTGGAACCCAGGACCACGGCAGGACCGAGGTCGAGGTGGGCCAGCAGCCTGGACAGGTCGTCGGCGCGCAGCTGCGGGGTCGAGTCCTGCTCGGGGTCCTGGAGCGGGCTGCGGTTGATGCCGCGCGGGTCGGTGGTGAGCACGGTGTGGTCGGCGGCCAGCAGGCCGGCCAGCGGCGCGAACGCGTCGGCGCCCATCGGGGCGCCGACCAGCACCACCGCAGGGCCGTGGCCGCGCACCTCGTAGTGCAGGCGCGCGCCGGGGACCTCGAAGGTCCGGGCGGTGGCGGGAACGGTCGGGGCGGGGGTCGTCACAGGGTCCTCCTGGTGGGTGCGGTCACTGTCCGGTCGAGGACTTGGACTCCCTTCACGAGGCGGACTCATCGCTTTCCGGCGAGATTTCTTCACCATCTCCTCGCCGGCCGTGGACGCGGCCTCGCCGCCGATGCATGCGGCCTCGCCGTCGATCCGCTCGCCCGGCCACGGCTCGCGCTCGCGCATGGCACGGATCAGGACCGGCGTCGCGACCAGCAGGGCGACCCCGCGCAGCACGCCCGCGACGAGGTACGGCGCGCGCAACCCGAACGCGTGGGCCACCAGCCCGCCGGCCAGCGCCCCGAGCGGCATCAGCCCCCAGCCGACCGTCTTGTAGACGCTGTTGACCCGGCCCAGCAGCGGGGACGGCACGATCTGCTGCCGGAGTGTGACGGTCACGATGTTCCAGAGCGTGGTGACGAACCCCCCGGCGGCCAGCAGGAGGCCGAGCATGATCGCGTTCGGGCTCAGCCCGATCCCGGCGAAGACGACGGCGTTGGCGGCAAGCGCGGCCAACAGCGCGGCCTGCGCGCCGAATCTCCTGACCACGCGCGCGTTGACCAGCGCGCCGAGCAGGCTGCCGACCGCCGCGCCGGCCAGCAGCAGACCGTAGCCGCGCGCGTCGAGGTGCAGCGCTCCGGTCGCCAGCAGGACGAGCGTGGCGTTGCCGAGCTGACCGCAGAAGGTGTTGACCCCCAGCAGCACCGCGAGGGTGCGCAGCAGCCGGTGCCGCACCAGCGAGCGCAGGCCGTCCGCGATCGCCGCGCGCATCGGCGGGCGCCCGACACGCAGGCTGCCGGGCGTGTGCCTGTGCCTGGGAAGGGTGGCCAGCAGCGCGGCGGACACGGCCGACATGGCGGCGCTCATCCCGAACGGCAGCGCCACGGCGAGCCCGAACAGCATGCTGCCGGCCGGCGGGCCCAGGAACTGCTGCCCGATCGTCGCCACCGCCTGCTGATGGCCGTTGGCCCCGTGCAACCGGGGCCTGGCGACGAGGTCCGGCAGGATCGCGTGGGCCGCGTTGCCGGAGACGACCGCGCACGCACCCAGCCCGAAGGCCAGCACCGCGAGCAGCGGGACGCCGACGTGGCCGAACGCGGCGAGAACCGCGACGCAGCCGACGAGCACCGCCTGAACCGCCTGCGAGCGCCACATGAGGGTGGCATGGTCATACCGGTCGACGAGCGCACCGGCGGGCAGGGACAACAGCAGCCAGGGCAGATACGTCGCCGCGGACACCATCGCGACGAGGCGGGGGTCGCGCGTGAGCGTGACGGCCAGCAGCGGAACAGCCGCGGCGAAGGCCCCGTCACCGGCGGTGCCGACACCTGTCGCCCACCACAACCGCCAGTAGGCTCCGGGCAGGCGAGGTTCGGCGTCGCTTCGCGTCATGCCGGGATCATCACGCTGCCGCGGGCAGCGGCGACACCATGTAGCTCATGCCTACACAATCGATTCATGGCTTTGACGGTCGAGCTCGGTGTGGCCGAGCTGGCGGCGACGCGATTCGCGACCTCGCCGCTGTCCGAGACGGTGTCCGGCCTGCAGCAGCTCGGCGGCCGTGACCGGCAGGCGATCAACCTGCCGTGGCTGCGATGGGCTGAGGACAGCCTCGCCAAGGACCCCCTCGACCTGCCACGCACCTGGCCCCTGATCGTGAACGACCGGCCGAGCTGGCCGGAGTTCCTGGTGCCGGCCCCGCTCGGCGCGGGCACCTCCATCGACGACGACCTGGCGGCCCTGCAGCGGACGAGCGCCCGTCAGGTGCGGGCCAGCCTGCGGCGGGTGTTCGGCGAACACCCGCCTGACACCGCCGCCGCGCTCGCCGCGCGTCCGGCGGCGGGACTGCGCGCGATCGCCGCCGAACTGCGCGCGGCCTACGAGCGGCTCATCGCACCGCACTGGCCACGCATCAGGGCCGTCCTGGATGCGGACGTCCTGTATCGCGCCAGGCAACTGGCCGCGGGCGGCGCCGAAGGGGTGTTCACCGGCCTGCACCCCGATCTGCACTGGTGCGAGGGCCGGCTGACGCTGAAGCAAGCGCGCTGGCCGGCCGAGCTCGCGGTCAACCGCGGCCCGGGCGGGCTGGTGCTCATCCCCGTCGCTCTCGGCTCCCCCTACGTACTCATCAAGAAGAGCACGTCCACGCAGACCACGGTGCGATACCCGGCGCGGGGCCTCGCGACGTTGTGGACGGCGGGCACGCGGCCGCCCGAGGACAGCGCTGTGCGGCTGCTCGGTCGCGTGCGGGCCGAACTGCTGCAGGCGCTGCGCTCCCCCGCGACCACCACGGACCTGGCCCGCGCGTTCGGCGTCACACCCAGCGCGGTGTCGCAACACCTGGGCGTGCTGCGCGCCGGCGGGCTCATCGCGCGAGAGCGTTCCGGGCGCCACGTCCTGTACGTGACGACCCCTCTCGGGCAGTCCCTGAGCGGGCCGCCCACCACCTAGCCGCGAACCGCCGCCCGCCCGGGCGGCCCGGGCGGCCCGAGGGGCCCGAGGGGCCCGGCGCGGCACGAGGCCGGCCGGTCAGCCGGACGGCGACACCAGGCCCGCGTCGTAGGCCACGATGACCAGCTGTGTCCGGTCACGGGCGTCGAGCTTGGCGAGCAGGCTGGCCACGTGCGCCTTGGCGGTGCCAGGACTGATGTGCAGGTGGGCCGCGATCTCGGCGTAGAAGGCGGCGGGCATGTCAGCGCCCGGCGACCTGTCGCCGCAGCGCTCGCTGGAGATCACCCGCGCCTACGTCGGCGCCTTCTTCGACCTGCACCTGAAAGGCAGGAAGCAGCCGCTGCTGGACGGCCCTTCACCGGCCGACCCCGAGGTCGCCTTCCACAACCCCTGACCCCGCGGTCACCGGTCACAGGGCGCGCAGGCGGGCTGGTGCGCCCTCCCGTCGATCGAGACCGCGCCGTGCTCGGCCCGGCAGGAATGCAGGCCGCCGGGCACAGCGGCGGTCGCCCTGTCGCCGGCCGGCCCGGGCCTGGGTTGGAGTATGGGTGCTGTAGGACCGACCGCTCGACCCGAAAGGCGCGCATCGTGCAGGAACCCACCGTCAACCGGCCGCAGGCGCCCGACCCGGTCACCAAGGCCGGCTACGAGCTCGAATTCGAGGACACCTTCGACGGCGACGTCCTGGACGAGACCCGCTGGATCCCCTACTACCTGCCCCAATGGAGCAGCCGTGCCACATCCGCGGCCCGATACAGGATCGAGGACGGCCACCTGCACCTGCTGATCGAGGAGGACCAGCCGCCCTGGGCGCCCGACCTCGAGGGCGGGCTTCGCGTCTCGTCCCTGCAGACGGGCCTGTTCGCCGGGCCGGTGGGAAGCTCCATCGGCCAGCACGGGCGCGGCGCGATCGTCCGCGAGGCGCAACCCGACCTCAGGCTCTACACCCCGCAGTACGGCCTGATCGAGCTGCGGGCCAAGGCGATCGACGACCCGCGCTCCATGGTCGCACTGTGGATGATCGGCTACGAGGACGAGCCCGAGCGATCGGCGGAGATCTGCGTCTGCGAGATCTTCGGCCGCGACGTCACGGCCGACCACGCCGGCGTCGGGATGGGCCTGCACCCCTTCGGCGACCCCGCGATCGTCGACGACTTCGCGGTGGAACGCATCGCCGTCGACGCCCGGGAGTTCCACGTCTACGCCGCCGAATGGACCCCCGAACACGTCGCCTTCTTCGTCGACGGCCGGCACGTCAAGACCATCCGCCAATCGCCCGGCTACCCCATGCAGCTCATGCTGAACATCTACGAGTTCCCCGAGGCGGACGGCTCGCCGGCGGCGCGGCACCCCTATCCCAAGCGGTTCACGATCGACTACGTCAGGGGCTACCGGCCGCCCGGCCGTCCCGGCGGAGCGCCCTGACCGGGACCGGCGCGCCGGGACCGGCGTGCCGGCCCGCTCGTGAGCGGACGCTCAGGTGTAGTAGCCCTCCACGGGAGTGCGAGCCTCGTCGTACAGCGCGGGACCCTCCAGCAGCGGCTGCGGGAAGCCGCCGCCGGGCTTGAGCCCGGCGAGCTGGTCGTTGGACAGCGCGAACACCACCCGGCCCAGCCCGGACCGTTCGATCGCGCCGCCGCACATGCCGCACGGCTGGCAGCTGGTGTACATGGTGGTGGCCGCCGCCGTGGCGGGATCCAGCTCGCGCGCCGCCCACCGGGCCAGCTTCAGCTCCGGGTGCGCGGTGATGTCGGAGTCGGCGACGGAGGTGTTGTGGTCTTCGGCCAGCACGGCACCGTCCGGGCCGACCAGCAGCGAGCCGAACGGCGGGTTGCCGCCCTCTCGCGACCTGGCGGCCAGGTCGATCGCCCTGCGAAGGTGACGCTCGTCGTCGGGGGTCACGGTTGCTGCCTTCCTGTAAGGGTTGTCGTGCGGGCGGCGACGGCGGCCAGCGCGCGCCAGGCCGTCTCGGGGCGGAGGGTGTCGTCGGGGTCGGTGTCGAACGGGTCGAGCACGACGGTGCCGACGCCCATGGCGCGCAACTGGTCGAGGTCGTCGACGATCTGCTCGATCGTGCCCTCGCCGGCACGCCGTTCAGGGCCGGTGACCGGCTCGTCGGTCATCCGCAGCACGATCCGCGGCATCAGGGCGGGCACGGCCGCCCCTTCCTCGTCGGCGATGGCCTTCAGCCGGTCCAGCGCCTCACGCAGCCACGCCAACGTGACACGCAGCGGATGCCACGCCGCGCCGTGCCGTACCGCGCGGCGCATGCCCGCGTCGCTGTTGCCGCCCACCCAGATCGGGATCGGCCCCGGCCCGTAGTCGCCCTTGTTCTCCCATGCCGCCCTGACGGCGTCCAGGTACTCGTCGGTCAGCCTGCCGCGCCGCTCGAACGGCACGTCGAGCGCCTCGAACTCCTGGCGGGCCCAGCCTGAGGCCACGCCCAGCACGAGGCGTCCGCCACTGAGCTGGTGGAGGTTGGCGGCCATGCGCGCGATGAGCAGCGGATGGCGGTAGGGAACGATGAGCACCGTGGTGCCGAGCCTGACCCGGCTGGTGATGCCCGACAGCCACGCGAGCGTGGTGAACGGCTCATAGAAGGGGGCCGGGTACTGCTCGGCGACGTCCGGTGTGATCACCACGTGGTCGGAGACCAGCAACAGGTCGAACCCGAGCCCTTCCACGATCTGCGCCCACCGCCGGAGCGTGGCCGGGTCGGTGCCCGGACCAAAGTTGGGAACATTAACGCCTATCTGCATCAATTCAGACTATTAACCAGATAGCCGCTACCGGAAGGGATTCCTCCTGGCATAAGGAGCGAATCGCCGTGGATTCATCGGTATCGTGGGCATATGACCGTGACTCTGGACGGGACCGACTGGGTGATCCTGGCCGAACTCCAGCGCGACGGCCGGATCTCGCTGACCGAACTGGGCAGGCGCGTCAGCCTCAGCGCCTCAGCGGTGACCGAACGGGTCAAACGACTGGAGTCGGCCGGCGTCATCACCGGCTACCGGGCCGAGGTCGACGTGGAAAGCGTGGGCTTCGCGGTACTCGCCGTGGTGCGCCTGAAATACCCCGGCAACCGGCACGAACCCCTGCACCAACTGCTCGGCGAACGCGCCGAGATCCTGGAATGCCTGCGCACCACCGGCGACGACTGCTACCTGCTCAAGGTGGCCGCCACCTCCATGAGCCACCTCGAACGCCTCGTCAACGAGCTGGCGGAGTTCGGCAGCACCACCACCAACCTCGTCTACAGCCAGCCCCTGCCCTACCGCGGCCCCCGGGCGCCCCTGACCCCCGACACCCGCTGAACGACCAGAAGATCGTTTACGTGGTGATGTCATGAGGAAACTTCTGGCTCCGGCTGCCGCCTTCCTCATGATCACGAGTTGTGGCGGCACAGCCGAGCATCGCGCGTCCGAACAGGGTGCGATCAACCCAGCCATGGCGACGCCCGTCGCGCCGGCCACGGTCCACCTCGCCTCGTCCAGCATCGGCAAGATCCTGGTCGACGACGAAGGCATGACGCTCTACCTGTTCGAGAAGGACAAGAACGGCACATCCGCGTGCTACGACGAGTGCGCCGAAGAATGGCCGCCCTACCTGACCAAGGGCGACCCCAAGGCCGAGCAAGGCGCCAAACCCGACCTGCTCACAACCGTCAACCGCACCGACGGCGGCACCCAGGTCGTCTACGGCCGCTGGCCGCTGTACCACTACCACGACGACAAGAAACCAGGTGACCTCACCGGCCACGACAAGAAGGAGTTCGGCGCCGAGTGGTACGCCGTGAACGCCCAAGGCCACAAGGCCCACTGACGCCAGGCACCCCTCAACCCTGACCGAGGCCCGGCAGGCCCGCTCCACCACGACACCACAGGCACGACCAGGCGAGCACCCCGGCCGCGCCACGGACGACGACGCCCCCACACCCCCAGCCCCACCGACCGCCCATCCCCGCAGACCCGGCCAGAGCACACGCCACCCGACGCCACACGATGCCCTGGACACCGACACCGCGCCGAACTCCCCTCGATCGTCGACGAGGTCCCCCGGCGCGCAGGCATGGTCGTCGTCAGCGACCACCAAGCAGGACTGCGCGAACTCCCCTCGATGCGCCGCCTGAACGTCACCGACGGCAAAGTCAAGGAGGGTACGGCAACCACCCCCGACCGTCATCGTCGCGGTCACCGTGCCCGCATCCGAATCGCCACCCATGCCATGGCCGGCCCTACCCTCACTGCTGCGGCCCTCGCTCGGGCTGGCCGCCTACCTATGGCTGCGACGGGGCAGACCCCGAACACCGGCCGGCACGCCGCTCAACCGCGCCCAGGCAACCCGAACGGCCGCCACCACCCGCCTCCTCGACAACCTGCCGACCGCCGCCACCCCCGCACCCGCCAACGCCGCCACGCTCACCACCAGCACCACACCCGAGACCACCGTCAGGTCAGCCGGAGCCAACCCCGCGGCCGCCTGCAGCACGCTCACCAGCACCACCCCGCCATACCCCAAGGCCGCCACAGCCACCAGCCGCACCCTGACCACCTCACTCCAAGCCGACAACGCCAGCACCCCCGCCAGCACCGGCAACACCTGCACCGCGTGCAGCGTCACCGCATGCGGCACCTTGAGCTGCCCGGCCACCCCGAAGATCGACAGATCCCTCGCCTGAGGCGGCAGCCCGATAGCCCGGCCGTTGGCGATGAGCGCCGCCCCCGACACCAGAGTCAACAGCAGCACCGCCAGCCCCGAACGCACCGCCAGCCGCATGCTGGGCGCACCGTCGAAACGCCGCCAAGCCAGCACCGTCACCACGACGATCGCCGGGATCAACCCCACGATCGCGACCACGGCCAGCGCCGCCGAGACGGCCGCATCGAACGGCGTGCCGAAGTTCAGATGCGAGGGCACCCCACGCCAGCGCTGCAGGTCGATCAGACCCGTCTCCAACACGCTCGCCACCGACAGCGCGCCCACCAGCCACCCACCCTGCCGCCGGCCGAGCCCTGAACGCGCCGCGATCCAGACCAGACTGATCAGGGTCACACCGAAGGCGAAACCGAACAGGATGGGCTTACGCCACGACACCGGACCATCCCACCCACCCCCATCGACGGCGTACACAAGAAGATGAAACGCGCTGCTGGCCAGCAGGAGCACAGCCGCGCCATACCCGAAGCGCTGAAAACCGGACATGACACCAGCCTGGCCGCACACCACCCACCAGACATCCGCCCGGAGAAGGCGACCGCCCTACACCCACCGATGTAGCACCCGCCGCCACCGGCGCGCCGTCGGATCAGCCGCCCGCCGCCACCGCCACCCCGAGCACCAGCAGCACCCCACCGGCGACAACCTGCAACCACCGATGGACCACAGGCCTCCACACCAACACCCGCCCACACTCCACCGCCCAGGTGAACAACAGATACCACGCGACGTTCACCAACGCCCAGACCACACCCAGGACAACACTCGACAGGAACACCGGCCCCTCCGCCGCGACGAACTGCGGCAACACCGACACGACACTCACACCACTCGTCGCCGCCTTCCTCGCACTACTCCACGACGTCGCGGCCGACATCCGCTCCAGCTGGGACCCCACACCAACCCCACCCCCCTGACAGCGCCAGAAAGCCAGAGCCGCGGCGGCGGACACCAGTCCGCCCACCGCCGCGGCCGCCCATGAAGCCCACCGCCGGCCTCGCAACACATTCGGAGCCACCCCACCCAACGGATGGGCGACCACCCCGACCACGCCCCGTGAGCAGCTCGATGCGCGTCATAGACAGCCGAATAATGCGCCAGCGCCCGGCCCGAAAAGGGTGCCACCCGAAGACGGCAGAAACGGGCCGCATAGCCGCTGGTCAGCATCGGTCTGGACGCGGATCTCGGTGTCGGCGAGTGTGTAGAGCTGGGTGGTTTCGGTGGAGGCGTGGCCGAGGCGTCGGCGGATGGTTTCCAGCGATCGATGACCTCAGTGACGGGGGCATGGCGGAGTTGGCGAATGTCGATCTCGACCCCGGCCGCTTCGCAGTAGCCCTCCCACCGGAGATGGGCGGCGTAGGACTTCGGCGCCCCGAGCCCCACACACATAGATCGTCTCGAACAGGACCCGCTCAAGGGGCACATCCTCGCGTGGGCGGCGATCGAGCCCAGGACCTCGGGCGTCTGTCCCCTGTCCGCCACACCATCGCCGCAGGTCAGCACCGTGACGACAAGCCCACAGTGAATCCGGTCCCCGCCAGAACCGGCACGTTTCCAGGCGGCTGCGCGCCGCACTGCTTGTTGGAGTGAGTCTTTAGTCCTTGATTGAAGGGCGGCCGAAGGCCGCCCCACCAGGCGCCTTTACAAAGTAGATTTCTTGAGTGGCCGATCTTCGTGTGAGGCGTCATGGGTGTCGATCGCGCCACTCCCACAGCGGCTCAGGTCACGCAGCGCCCGACTCGGCCGCGGTCGCCGCCCCGATGTCGGCGGAACGGTTGGGGGCGTCCGCCATCCGTGCCAGATCCGTCCCGTTGGCGTGCATCTCATGTCCGACCGGGGTGGTGACAACTCCAGCACGCGCATCCCATAGACGATCCCGGCTGCTCCCCCACGATCAGCCGGGATCCACGTGTCACGCTGCGCTCACCAGGTCTTGCCGGCCGGTTCCCGGATCGCGTGGTTGATCCGGTTGTAGAAGTTGGTCAACGCGATCTCCATGATGATCGCGCTCAGTTGCGCATCGGTGTAGTGGGCGGCGGCGGCGTCCCAGATCTCGTCGGTCACGCCGGGCGCGCCGTCCTGGATTCGGGTGGCGGCCTCGGTCAGCGCGAGCGCCGCCCGTTCCTCGTCGGTGAAGAACGGCGCCTCGCGCCAAGCGGCCACGGTGTGCAGCCGCTCGTCGGCCTCCCCGGCCTTCTTCGCCGAATCGATCGAGGCGTGAACGCAGGGGCTGCAGCCGTTGATCTGGCTGGCCCGCAGGTGGACAAGCGACAGCAGCCGCCTGTCAACCCCACCGGCGGCGATCGCCTTGTTCAGGTGCTTGATCGCCGTGAACACATCGGGGTTCGGTGCGCTGGTCAAACGAGCCTGCATCTGTCTTTCTCCATCATGATCGGTTACCCAGGCCCGTCCGGGCCCGTCATCCTCTATGACGGAGCAGATCCAAGGAAGGTAACAGCGTGTCCGAAACCAGCCCGGTGAACCCGATGACCGAGGCGTTCGAGGCCCAACGCGACCGGCTACACGCGGTCGCCTACCGGATGCTCGGCTCGCACGCCGACGCCGAGGATGCGGTCCAGGAGGCTTGGCTGCGGCTCTCCCGCCAGAACTCGGCGGCGATCGACAACCTCGCTGGCTGGCTGACCACAGTGGTCGGCCGGATCAGCCTGGACGTCCTTCGATCGCGCCAGGCCCACCCTGAGGCGTCCTATGACGACCGCCTGCCCGAGTTCGTGGTGACGCTCGACGACGGACCGATTCCCGACGAGGAGGTGGCGCTGGCCGATACGGTCGGGCTCGCGCTCCTGGTCGTCCTCGAATCACTCCGCCCCAGCGAACGGCTGGCCTTCGTGCTGCACGACCTGTTCGCGGTGCCGTTCGACGAGATCGGCAAGATCCTCGGCAAGTCCGGCGACGCCACCAAGATGCTCGCCAGCCGCGCCCGCAGGAAGGTGCGGGCCACTGAACGGCCGACCGATGGCCGCCAGGAGCAGCGCGTGGCGGTCCAAGCCTTCCTGGCGGCAGCGCGTGACGGCGACTTCGAGGGGTTGCTGCGCGTCCTCGACCCCGACGTCCGGTTGACCGTCGACACCCCCACCGACGTGGTCGTCATCCTCGGCGCCACCCAGGTCGCCGCCGGCGCGCGACTGGCCGCCGGCGCGGCACCACGGGGGCGAGCGGCCGTCGTCAACGGTCTCCCCGGCGTCATCTCGTGGGACGAGGACGGCACTCCGCTCTCGGTCCTCGCGTTCACCGTCCTCGACGGCCGGATCACCGGCATCACAGCCGTGGTCGACCCAGCCAAACTGACGCTCATGGACCTGCCGGACCCGGCGTGACGGCCCGAGAACCGGAAGGGCTCGGAACAGCCCTTGGCCGAGCGGCTCGCCTGCCGTGCCGGTGATCCGTCAGGATGTCACGACCTTCACCACGGACGCGGCCTCAGCAGGCGAGCATCCCGCAACAGCCTTCTCGCTGCGTCCGCAGAGGGCGTCACCGTCGGTCGATCCGGCCACGGTGATCGCAGACGCGGCGGCGGTCAGTGCCGGATCACCCAGCCCGGCGTCCAGCTCCCGGCGGCGTCGTGGCCGGCCACTGTGGCGGCGAGGTGGGCGCGGAGGGTGGCCAGCGCGGGGTGGGGGTTGTCGCGGCGCCACAGGAGCGAGTGCGGATAGACGGGCGACGGGTCGGTCACCGGGATGCGGCGCAGGCCGTGGCCGGCAGGCCAGACCAGGCGGGTCTGCTCGCCCATGAAAGTGGCCAAGGCCTGGGTGTCGGCGATGGTGTCGAGGAGCGCGTCGGAGCCGAAGTTGGGGCCCGTCGCCTCGATGGTGAGGCCGAACTCGGCGACGAGATCGTCGTAGTAGGCGGCCCATTCGGTTCCGGGGACGATGCCGGGCATCCAGATCCGGTGCCCGGCGAGCTGGGCGACGGTCACCGACCGGGCGCCCGCCAGCGCGTGAGCGGGCCCGGTGAGGAGCTGGAGCGGCTCGTCGAGCACCCGGACGGACTCGATGTCCTCGGGCAGGGGCCTGCCGGGCACGGCGACGGCGCGGAAGGACGCGTCGATCGCACCGGACCGAATGGCGGCGACGGCCGTCTCGATATCGAACATCATCACCACGTCGAGCTCGATCTCGGGGTGCGCGCGGTGGAAGCCGCGCATCAGGCCCGAGGCCGCGCTGCGTGAGGCGATCACGTCGACGCGCAGTGGACGGCTGCCGGGGAGCACGGACGCGACCGCGCGCTCGGCGACGCGCAGCAACTCGCGCGCGTGAGGCAGGAACGCCTGCCCGTCGATGGTGAGCCGGGCCCCGCGCGCCGTGCGGGTGAACAGCCGCACGGCGAGGTCCTTCTCCAGCCCGGCGATGCGCTTGGAGACGGCCTGCTGGGTGATCGACAGATCTGCGGCGGCTTCCTGGAACTGGCCGGTGTCTACGACGGCGACGAACGTGCGCACAGCATCGAGATCCACATCAACGGACTTTAGCGTACGACTCACGGTTGTGCAGCTTCGGTCAGCCGGTTGTTTGACGTGCCTATTGGCTGCGCGTTTTGATCTCCCAGATCAACGGTTGGTTGTTTCACAGAGATGGCGGGTGCGCGTTGGGAAGGTCGCTGGGGCGGCGGTTCAGGTGGTTCTGGGCCGCATATGCGGTCAGCACGTTCGGCACATGGCTCGCGTTCGACGCTTTCGCCCTGATCGCGATTCTCGCTCTGGACGCAGGGCCTACCGAGGTGTCGGTTCTGGCCGCCGCGGGACTCGCGGTCGGGGCGGTGGTCGCGGTGCCGCTCGGGCCATGGGTGGAGTTCCGGCGCAAACGGCCGGTGATGATCGCGATGGACCTGATCCGGTTCGCGGCGCTGATGAGCGTTCCCACCGCCCACGTGCTCGGCTGGCTGAGCTTCGCTCAGCTCCTGGTTGTGGCGGTCGTTGTCGGCGCGGCCGACATCGCCTTCACCGCTGCGAGCGGAGCATGCCTGAAGGCGCTCGTCCGGTCCGAGGACCTGCTCGTCGCCAACGGGCGGTTCGAGGCCACGACCTGGACCGCCACCGCGCTCGGGCCGCCGCTCGGTACCGCCGCGATCGGGCTGGTGGGGCCGGTGACGAGCGTGGCGGCCAACGCGGTCAGCTTCCTCCTCTCGGCCGCGGGGATCCGCGCCGTCGGCGGGCGGGAGCCACGTCCCGCGCGAACCGCCGTACGGTCCCGGCCTGGAGCCGGCGACCTGCTGGAGGGGTGGCGGTACATCCTCGCCAGTCCGGCGCTGCGCCCGTTGTTCTTCAACACTGTCCTGGTCAGCGGCCTGATCATGGCAGCCTCGCCGTTGGTCGCCGTCCTCATGCTCGGCGACCTCGGGTTCGCGCCCTGGCAGTACGGCCTCGCCTTCGGCGTCCCCTGCGTCGGCGGCCTCATCGGCTCGCGACTGGCCCGCCCGCTCCTCGCACGGTTCGGACAGCACAAGGTCATGCGCACCGCCGGGACGCTGCGCGCGTGCTGGTCACTCGGATTGGCCTTCATCAGCCCCGGCCCCACCGGGCTCTTCCTCGTCATCGCCGTCGAACTCGGGCTGATCACCTGCATGGGCGTGTTCAACCCGATAGTCGCTACCTACCGGCTCGAACAGCTCCCGTCGGACCGGGTCGCCCGCACGCTGTCCGCCTGGTCGATCACCAGCAAAGCCACCATCGCGGCCATGACCGGCATGTGGGGCCTGCTGGCAGGCCTCACCAGTCCCCGCACCGCGATCGCGATCGCCGGTCTCCTGCTCCTGGCGACCCCGCTCCTCCTCCCTCGACACGACCGCACGCCCCAACCCAAGAACGCCGACCAGGCGCCACCGGAAAGGCGAACACTCGCATGAGCACCGCCCCCGCGCTCGACCCCGCACACACCGCCCTGCTCGTCATGGACTATCAGCCCGCGATCCTCGCACTGCTCCCCGAAAGCGACAGTGAAGCCCTGCTGGGACGCATGGAAAAGGTCATCGCTGTCGTTCGCGCCAGGGGCGGTACGGTCGCCTATGTCCGGGTCGGCTTCACCGAGGCCGACTGGGCTGCGATCCCGCCCACCAACAGGTCATTCGCACCGATCGCCCAGCACCGTCTCATGCACCACGCGGACCTTGACACCGCTGTCCACGAACGTCTCGCTCCGCAGGACGGAGACATCATCGTCCGTAAGATCCGTTACGGAGGCCTGTCCACCACCGACCTCGATCAGCGATTGCGCGAACGCGGCATCACCACTCTGATCATCGCGGGCATCAGTACCAGCGGCGTCGTCCTGTCCACCGTCCTCGACGCGGCCGACCGCGACTACCAGCTCTACGTCCTGGCCGACGGCGTCGCCGACCCTGACCCCGAAGCGCACATCGTCCTGCTCCATCAGGTTCTTCCCTCACGGGCCCACATCCTCGAGACCGCCGAGTTGCGCACCCTCCTGCGGGCCGACTGACGCCAGGCGCGCCCGCCCGGCGTGGCACGGCCCGCGGCTCCCGAGGATGTCACCAGCCCCGAAGTAGCAGGGCCGTGCGCGCTGACCTGCTGTGGTCCGGCGCGCGCGACGACGGGCAGAGTGGCGTGGCTGATGCGGCGTCGCGGCGTGGCGCATGCCCTCGGGGACTTCCTGTGCTGCTCGCCCAGCCGGAAGATCCGCAGCTACGCATGCGAACCTGCGACCGAGCGTTCGCCACCTGCCGCCGACCGGCCGCCACCGTACTGCCGCGTGGGTCATCGACTTCCATGCCGAAGCCGGCCGCCTGGTCGATCAGCTGGAGTGGCCTTCCTCGTGACCACCAGGTAGATGACCGCGGCCGAGAAGATCAGCAGTGCCGTCCAGTCGTTGAGGCGCAGGCCGACGATGTGGTGACTGGGATCGATGCGCAACCACTCGATCCAGGCGCGGCCGGCGGTGTAGGCCGCGGCGTAGAGCGCGAAGGTCCGGCCGCGGTCGAGCCGGAACCGCCGCTCGGCCCAGATGACGAACCCGGCCACGCCCAGGTTCCACAGCGACTCGTAGAGGAACGTCGGATGGTAGGTGGCCGTGGATTCCAGGCCGGGCGGCCGGTGGGCGGGGTCGATCTCCAGCGCCCACGGCAGGGTGGTCGGCCTGCCGTACAGCTCCTGGTTGAACCAGTTGCCCCAGCGGGCGATCGCCTGCCCGAGCGCGATCCCGGGAGCGACGGCGTCGGCGAAGTCGCGCAGCGCGATGCCGCGCCGGCGGCAGGCCAGCCACACGCCCACCGCGCCACCCGCGAGGGCGCCGAAGATGCTGATCCCGCCCTCCCAGATCGCGAAGGCCCGCAGCGGCTCTCGGCCGGGGCCGAAGTACAGCTGCCAGTCGGTGGCCACGTGGTAGAGCCGGGCGCCGACCAGGCCGAACGGCACGGCCCATGTGGCGATGTCGCCTACCTCGCCGGGCTCACCGCCGCGGGCGACCCAACGGTGCCGGGTCACCCAGATGCCGACGAGGACGGCAAGGACCATCAGGAGGGCGTAGGCGCGGATCGGGATCGGGCCCAGATGCCAGACTGCTTGGGACGGGCTGGGGATGGCTGTCACGCCGTCGAGTCTGGTTCCGGTAAGGCTGCGTCCGCATCGAGCGGTGCGCCGATTGTGCGATCAGTCGACTGGTTGATGCCGATCCGGCAGAAGGCTGAATATCGTCAGCGGTGTGGAGTCCTGGGAGCGGTCGCGGCGCCGGTGGCAGCACGCCTTTTTCGTCTCGTGGCTGGTGCTGACCTCTGCGGGACCCGTGATGGAGGGAGGCCGGGCCCTCCCGGTGGTGCTGGTGGCCGGGCTGGCCGCCTGGTACGCGGTGTGGTTCGTGCTGCGCACGCCACCCTCGGGTGACGTGCCCGTGCCGTACGTGCTGGGCGGCGGGTTGCTCTGGCTGGGGCTGTTCGCCGTCGATTCCTCCTTCCTGGTGGTCGGGCTGAGCGTGCTGGTGCCGTACTGCATGGACGCCGTGCGGGTCGGGCTGGTCGCGGTGGTGTCGTGCGCCGGGGGCTGGCTGTGGCACCGATACCACGCGACCGGATCGATCACCTGGACCGAGATCGCCATCAGCGCGCTGATCGCGATCAGCGCGGCCACCGCTGTCGGATACTTCCATTCCGTGGCCCAGCAGAGCGCCGAGCGTAAGCGGCTCATCGACCAGCTGCAGGCCGCGCAGGAGGCGCGGGCGGCGGCCGAACGGCAGGCTGGAGTGGCGGCCGAGCGGCAGCGGCTGGCCCGAGACATCCACGACAGCCTCACCCAGGGGTTCGCCAGCGTGGTGATGTTGCTGGAGGCAGCGCAGGCGACCCTGCCGGACAACAAGCACCTCAGCCAGGCGTTACGGGCGGCCCGGGAGAACCTGGCTGAAAGCCGCCGCGTGGTGCGAGCGCTGCGACCCGGCGAGCTCGACGAGTGCGGCCTGCCGGTGGCCCTGCAGCGGCTGTCCGGCCGGCTGTCCGACGAGACCGGCATCAAGGCGCACACCGTGATCACCGGCACGCTCCGGCCGCTGGAAGCCCAAGTCCAGGCAGAGCTGCTGCGCGTGGCGCAGGAGGCGGTCGCCAACGCACGCCGCCATGCCCGTCCCGAGCAGGTTACGCTGACCCTGTCGTACATGGAGGACCTGGTCGTGCTGGATGTCCACGATGACGGCGACGGTTTCGATCCCGAGCGGGCCGCCTCCGGACATGGCCTGTCGATCATGCGGGAGCGGATGGAGCAGCTCGGCGGCGCACTGCTCGTGGAAAGTGCTCCCGGCGCGGGCGCCACGGTCGTGGCCAGCCTCCCGGCCGCGGTGCTGAGGGGGGCGCGATGACCGTCCGGGTCCTGATCGCCGACGATCATCCGGTGGTCCGCGACGGCATCCGGGCGATGCTCGGCACGCAGGACGACCTGGAGGTGGTCGGCGAGGCGGTGTCCGGCACAGACGCGGTACGGCTGGCGCGCGACCTGCGACCCGACGTCACCCTGATGGACCTGCAGCTGCCCGAGATCGACGGCGCGACGGCGATCAACCGGATTCGCGAAGACGACCCCGGCGCCAAGGTGATCGTCCTTACCACTTACGACACCGACGGCGACATCTCACGTGCCATCGACGCGGGAGCCATCGGCTACCTGCTCAAGGACACCCGACGTGAGCAGCTTTTCGACGCGATCCGGGCGGCGGCGCGAGGAGAGAGTGCGCTGTCGCCGACGATCGCCACCCGGGTGTTGTCGTGGGCACGTGCCGATGCGCCTGACGCCCTCAGCGGTCGGGAGATCGAGGTCCTGGGCGCGGTCGCCCAAGGGATGAGCAACAAGGCCATCGCCGCCCACCTGTGCATCAGCGAGGCCACGGTCAAGACCCACCTCCTGCACATCTTCGCCAAGCTCGGCGTCGACGACAGGACCGCCGCCGTGACGGTCGCCGCTTCCCGCGGGATCATCCGTCTCGGCGGCTGGACGAGCATGTCCGATCTCCCACCGGTGATCGTAGGCGATCAGTGACCGGGTGATCGGGCGTTGGTCGCGTTGTCGTGCCGGATCGCGGCGGCCGGCGCCAGGACGCGCTGGGCGACTCTCTCGAAGGAGCGGCCACCGTGGTCTTCCAGATCGAGCCGGCCCTTGAGTGGTGCCGTCAAGAAGCTCGCCATCGGCCGCAAACGAGCGTGTTCGGGCAGGTCAGTGGCATGGTGTGGACGTGATCACGGCGACGCCGATCACTGACCGCCGGCGGGAAATTCGGGTGCGGAGGGTCGGTGGCGTGGTGTGTGATCGGGGGATGACGATCGAGATGGGTAGGCCGGGGGCCGACGGGCTCGGTGACGTGGTGCGGGTCTTGAGGGAGTGGCAGTACGACGGAGCGCCGGTGCAGTTGCATCCGGGGGATGTGGGGTGGTTCTGGCGGTTCGGCGGGGAGCGGACGGCGGAGGCCACGCGAACCTGGAGTCGGGCTGGTGAGGTTCTGGCCGTCGGACTGCTGGATGGTGCGGAGTTGCTGAGGTTGGCGTTCGCGCCGGAGGCGTTGCGGGACGAGGACTTGGCGCGGCAGGTGGTCGAGGACGTGTCGGCCCCTGAACGTGGTGTGCTCCTCGAGGGCACGGTGTACGTCGAGGCGCCGATGGGCGCGCTGGTCCAGGACCTGTTGTTCAAGGACGGCTGGGAGAGCGGCGAGCCTTGGACACCGCTTCGGCGTGACCTCGGCGAGCCTGTGCCTGATCCCGGTGTTCGCGTCGAGGTGATCGGGCCGGAACAGGCGCACGAGTGGGCCGCGGTCGTGCGGGCGTCGTTCGACGGGTCGACGTTCACCGACGAGCGCTGGCACGCGATGGCGGCAGGTGCACCGTACGTCGACGCGCGGTGCCTGGTCGTTCGCAATGGGCAGGGCGAGGCGGTGGCGGCCGTGGCGGTGTGGTCGGCGGGCGAAGGCAAGCCGGGGCTGATCGAGCCGATGGGGGTGCATCGGGCACACCGCGGTCACGGTTACGGCCGAGCGATCACGGTCGCCGCGGCGCGCGCACTCCAGGAGTTGGGTTCGTCCAGCGTGATCGTGTGCACCCCGAGCTCCAACGTCGGCGCCGTCGCCACCTACCAGTCGGCCGGGCTCGAGCAGTTGCCCGAAAGACGGGACCTGAACCGCAACGCTTCCTGAGGCTTTCGGTGTGGGGGCGGGGTGTGGCCGGTGATCGCGGGGCCGGCTCCGTGTAGCGCGGAGGTGAGCTCCGCCGCGGCCGGCTCCGCCCCAGTCCCAGCACGGTCAGCGGGGTCGGCTGGGCCGTCTCCCAGCGGTCGCCGGCCGGCAGCTTGGCCCGCGGATCGCCCCACCGGTCGCCGTCCTTCGCGAAAACGTCCCGGCGGCCAAGCGCGCGGTGCAGATGTTCCCGCACGCAGAACGTGTACGCCGCCTTCTCCGCGCACCCCGCGAGCCGCGAGCGCCACGGACGCCGCTGGGGTGGCGTAGGCGGCGCGACTGCTTGCGGGGCGCAGGGTCTCGGCAGCCCAAGAGCTCGTCTTCCACGTGGCCCTCCCGGGCGCGGCCTGGTCTGGTGTCACCCTCCACAGCCACGCTGCGGCGTCCACCACTGCCGGGGCCGCCCCGCCGCGTTGCTCGATCAGGCGGTCGCGATCGTGGAAGGCCTGCGCGAAGGCCGACGCGATGCTAACTTGGTCGTATGACTAATTTAGTCGATCGACCAAGTCCTGACCGGGGGGAGCGGCGACGCGAGCGGCTGGTCGAGGCGGGGCTGGCGCTGCTGGCCGAAGGCGGCTGGCCCGCTGTCACCACGCGAGCGGTGGCCGAGCGCGCCGACACGAACCTGGGCCTGATCCACTACCACTTCGGCGGCCTGAAGGAACTCCACGTCATGATCGCGCGGCGGGCGGGCGAGATGGTGATCGAGCCGCTGCTCGCCCAGCTCCTCGCCGCGACCGGCGAGCGAGCGGGCGTCGAGAGCCTGCGCCACCTGCTGCCGGCCGCCGTGGACGACGACCACGTCACCCGGCTGTCGGTGGAACTGGTGGCGGGGGCGTTGCGCACGCCCGAGATCGGCGAGGTCCTCCGCGACCAGCTGCGATTCGCGCGCGAGCGGATCGCGGCGTGGCTCGGCGACCTGCATCCCCAGTGGTCCCCGAGCCGCTGCCTGGGCGCGGCCACACTGATCACCGGCCTGCTGGACGGGCTGGTGCTGCACCGGCTGCTCGACCAGGAGTTGCCCGCGCGGGAGGCGGTGTCGGCGCTGGGCGACCTGCTCGACGCACTCGGCGGAGGCGCGGCATGAGGATCCTGATCTCCGGTGGCGGCGTGGCGGGACTGACCCTGGCGTACTGGCTGCACCACCACGGCTTCACGCCCGTGGTCGTCGAACGCTCCCCGCAGGGGCGGGTCGGCGGCTACGGCATCGACTTCTTCGGCACCGGCTACGACATCGCCGAACGCATGGGCCTGGTCCAGCGGCTGGAGCGGGGCAGGATCCCCGCCGACTCCGTCACGTTCGTCGACGCCGACGGCCGGGTGCGGGCGCGGCTGAAACGCACGCTGGTCGAGAACGTCGTGCGGGGCCCCTCCCTGCCCGTCATGCACGGCACCCTCGAAAAGGCGCTCGCCGGCACGATCTCCGGTCTCGTGGAGATCCGCCACGAGCAGACGATCACCGAGGTACGGCAGGCGGGAGACGGCGTCGCCGTCACCTTCGCCGACGGCCGCGAGGAGGGCTTCGACCTGCTCATCGGTGCCGACGGCGTCCACTCGGTCACCAGGCGGCTGGTCTTCGGACCGGAGCGCGACTACGCGCGCCACCTCGGCTACCATCTGGCCTGCTACCCGCTGCCCGACGACCACGACCTGGGCCCGACCAGGATCCACTACACCAGACGGGGCCGCCAGGTGGTGGTCTACCGTACCGACCGGCCGGGCGAGATGATCGCCTTGTTCCTCTTCAAGGCGCAGGACGAGGGCGGGGTCCCGCGTGCGGCCAGGCTCGCCAGGCTGAGGGACGAGTTCGCGGGGATGGGATGGATCACCCAGCGGCTCCTGGACGGCGCTCCCGCCGACGAGCCCGTCTTCATGGACACCATGACGCAGATCGTCATGCCAGGCTG
This sequence comes from Nonomuraea sp. bgisy101, assembly GCF_057708945.1. Lineage (NCBI taxonomy): Bacteria > Bacillati > Actinomycetota > Actinomycetes > Streptosporangiales > Streptosporangiaceae > Nonomuraea > Nonomuraea sp. bgisy101. The sequence continues at coordinate 160,769 of NZ_JBYITD010000015.1, read as the reverse complement.
GCACCAGGGCAGGGTCGCCCTCGTAGGCGACGCCTGTGGCTGCATGACGCTGGTGTCGGCCCAGGGCGTCTCGATGGCGATGGGCGGCGCCTTCCTGCTCGCCGAGGCGCTGGGCCGGCACCGCGGCGACCACCGCGCCGCCTTCGCCGCGTACGAGCGGCGGATGCTGCCCGAGGTGACCCGCCGCCAGCGCAACGCCCGCGCGGTCGCCCGCACGCTCATCCCCTCGACCCGGCTCGGCACGAGCGCGCAGCACCTGGTCATGCGCCTGCTGGCGCGGAAGGCGTTCGCCCCCGTCCTGCGCCGGCGGTTCGGCGCTGGCAGCATCCTGTCGGTGGGGGAAGCATGAAGGTCGTCGCGACGCCACCGCCGCCGTCCGGCATCCGCCGGCTGCTCTTCCGGCTGCCCATCCACCTGTACCGCCTGCGCCTGGGATGGCTGCTGGCCGGCCGCTTCATGCTCCTGACCCACACCGGACGGATCTCCGGCAAACCACGACAGGTCGTCATCGAGGCGATCGCCCACGATCCCGCCGACGGCAGCTACGTCGGCCCTTCCGGCTACGGCAAGCGGTCCGACTGGCTCCGCAACGTCCTGGCCACCCCGGAGGTCACCGTCCAGGTGGGCACCCGCGCCATGCCGATGACGGCGCGCCCGCTCGGCCCGGAGGAGGGCGCCGAGCTCATGGCCGCCTACGCCGGCCGCTCCCCCAGGGTCGCCAGGCGGCTCGCCCGGTTCATGGGCTTCCTGGTCGACGGCTCCGAAGCGGACTTCAGGGAGGTCGGCAGCCGCATCGTCTTCGTCCGCTTCACCCCGCGCTGAGGCGGTGCGGCTGTCAACGGAAGACGGCGGGAACGGGCCGTGTCCTTGAACTGCTGCCAGGGCTGTCGCACGGGCGCCGCGGCGAGAGAGCCGCGCGATCATGCGGATTGCAGCCGCGGTGCAAGCGACACCTGATCAAATACCGGCATCGGAACAGACAAGGCCGGCCCGATAGGCGCCGCCTATCAGCGTGAGGTAGAGCGATGGCATCGATCGTCTTCGGGACACTCGCCGGCATTGCATGGATCGTGGGCGTGGTGCTGTTCCTCGTGTTGAGGCGGAAGCCGCACACCCGGGTCGGGGCGTACGTCAGCGCGACGTTCGTCTTCCTGGGCGCGGGGGTGCTCACCATGGGCTCCCTCTCGTTCGGGAGCCTGGAATCCGCAGCGCTGCAGACCTTCACGCCGGAGGAGCGCGCGGCGGCGGTGCCGTGCAACGCGGCGGTCCTGGAAGCCGAGGAGACGTCCAACAAGCTCAACGGACGCTACATCTGGCTGTTGCGGCTCCGCGTGACTCCTCAAGCCGGCAGCCCGTACGAGATCGAGCGTACGGCCCGGCTCACCTCGTCCATCGGGGAACGCCTGGAGCGGGGCAACGTCGTGCTTTCCTGCCTGGTGGCCCCCACCGACCACACCCGGATCGAGATCTCGGCCCTGGCCTGAGCCTTCCACGCCGACCACGACGAACGGCGGCTCTCCCAAAGATCGATTCGTCTGGAGTGAGAACCGGCTGCGCGGCCTGCCCTGCACGAACGGCCCCGAAGCTCCCAACCGGACTCCCTGCCGGTCGCGGTCGTCTCCAGCTCCCAGACCGCCTGCGCACCGGCTGGGGCGTCATGGCGTCCCCAGATAGGTGTCGAGCGCGGCCGCACCCGCCAGCATCGCCAGGCCCCGCGCCGTCAGCCGATCGCGCCACTCCCGCAGCGTCGCCTGCAGCGGCTCAGGTCCGCCGGCCGCCCGCACCCGCTCCAGCACCCGCGCGATCGGCTCCAGCCCGTACCCGCCCCGCCGCAGTTGGTGGGCCAGCAGTACGTCACGCACGTCGGCGGAGGTGTAGACGCGGTAGCCGGTCCGCTGATCGCGCCGGGGCACGATCAGCCCCGCCCCCTCCCATTTGCGCAACGTCGCGGGCCGGATGCCGAGCCTGCGCGCCAGCGGCCCGATGAACGTCACACCCGGCTCCAGCTCACGCGGCGGCACCAGGTCGCGTAGCGCCCGTTCCACGGCCTCCAGCGTGTGCCGGTCCCCTGCCAGTTGCGCGTGGCTCTCGTCGATCAGCCGCAGCGCCTCCTCGACCGCGCCGCCGTTCACGGCCCGCATGATTGCCCCCGCGGTCGCGTGGCCGTGTGCGGGGATCAACGCCAGGAACGTCCGCAACGCCGCCGCATGGCGCGGAGTGTAGACGCGGTAGCCGTACGGCGAGCGCTCGGCCGGCGGCAGGATCCCCGCCTCCTCGTAGTTGCGCACCGCCTGCGTGGACAGGCCGTGCTCGCGCGCCAGATCGATGGGCCGCAACCGCATTTTGAAGGTATGTCCTCACCAGCAGCAGGAGATGTCACCGAAGTTTGCAAACAAGGTGCAATGATACGGTTAACCATGGGACGGTCTCGATCGCCCTCACCGATCTTCCGTCCCCCGCCGCCCTCCTGTGCTACCGCCGACTCAGATCGGCTGCCGGCGCACCATCTCGGTGATCCAGATGGGCGCGAACGGAGACGTGCAGCCCGGGGAGGTCGGGTAGTCCTTGAGCACCTCCAGGCGCTCACCGATGTCGATCGCACGGGCGCGGAGCTCGGCGTGCTCGATCCCGATCTGGGCCAGGCAGTGGTTCATCGCCCACTGCAGGCGGTCCGGGGCGTCTTTCATCTCGGCCTCGATGACGTCGAGCAGTCCTGCGAGGTCCAGGCCCTCGGGCTTCTTCGTCACACGTTCAGTGGTCAGCGCCCAGCCGGCGCTCGCGACCACCGGATCCGGATCGGCGGACCAGGCCAGGCGCAGCTCTTCGGAGTGCGGGTTCTTCTTCACCACGTAGTTCACGAGCCAGTCGTGCACCTTGGGTGTGCGCGCCCCACGAACCATGACGTCCAACTCGTCACGCTCGAACGCCTTCGGGCGGCAGATCAGGATCGCCAGCAGTCTCGCCGCGGTGTCATCCGTCTCCCAGAGCCGGCACGCGAGCTCCTGCTGCGTCTTCAGCCGCTTCGCGAGCGCGCGCAGCTTGCTGAGGTTCACACCGTGATCGTCACCGTGTTTCTCGTTCACCTCGCGTATCTTCGGGTCCTCGAGCCCGGCCAGCTCGGCCATCACCTCCGCCACCGTCGTCTCGGTCAGCGATGTCTCGGCCACCTCAGCCTCCTGTCCCTCACGTGCGAGATTCAGCCTATGACGGGTGCCGCCGGAGCACGGAGGGAACGGGCCGCGTCGGCGTCATCGCCGAGACGTTCCTCACCGCTTGGCGGCGCATCGGCGACGTGCCCGAGGGCGAGGAGGCGCTGCTGTGGCTGTACGGGGTGACCCGCCGCGTGCTGGCCACGTGCGCAGCTCCGCCTACCAGGCGCTGGCGACGCTGCCCGCGGTACGGGTCGAAGGCCGGAGCACCGACCCGCAGGGGCGGCCGGGCGTCGCCGTGACCTTCCCGATCCAGGAGGGCCGGCCCGGCCAGGGCAGGCTGATCATCGACCCCGACACCTCCAAGGTGCTGACCTTCGACGTCACCGGCACACCGCAGAGGGGCGACCGGGTCAACGTGGTGCTGGAGTCCGGCTGGACTGATACCAAGCCGTCCCCGCCCTCGGCCGAGTGAAGGCCGACGGGCCGACCGGGCGCGAGCACCGGCCGGCCCGTCCCCCTCGGTGAGGGTCGTAGGCGATCAAGCGGCGGTGGGGTCGAGCCGGGTGTCGGTGTCCAATCTCACCGCTGCCTTGCGGCTGGCCGTGGCGCGTCGACAGGCCGTGCTCGCACGCCGGATCGGTGGGCCGCAACGGCAGTTTGAAAGTACAGCCTCGTCAACAGCCGGGAATATCACTAAAGTCTCCACGAGAGGTTCAACGATACCGTTGAAGGCATGGCAGCCTTGATCCAGGACTCCGCCCGCCCCTTCACCGGCGGCGCTCTCACCGCGCTCCTGTCCCCCGCCACCCGCCTGCTCGGCCTCGGCGAGCCCACCCACGGCGTCGAGGCCTTCCCAGAGCTGCGCAACGAGCTGTTCCGCCATCTCGTCGAACACGAGGGCTACCGCTCGATCGCCATGGAGAGCGACTGCCTGGCAGCCCTGGCCGCCGACGCGTACGTCACCGACGGCATCGCGACCCTCGACGACGCGATGAGCCGCGGCTTCAGCCACGGCTTCGGCGCCTCACCCGCCAACCGGGAGCTTCTGCGGTGGATGCGCGCCTACAACGAGCAGCGTCCTCCGCACGAGCGGCTCCACTTCTACGGCTTCGACGGCCCCCTGGAGATGACCGGCGCCGCCGGCCCCCGCCCAGCCCTCACCGCCCTGCACGGCTACCTCGCCGCCCACCTCGACCTGGCCTGGAGCCGCGAGACACTCGACGAGCTGCTCGGCCCCGACGAGCGCTGGACCGACCCCGCCACCATCATGGATCCCACCCGGTCAGCCGGCCGCACCCCCGAGGCCAAGGAACTGCGCCTGATCGCCGACGACCTGCGCGCGCTGCTCACCGCGCACGCCCCCCACCTGACAGCCGAAACCTCCCCCGACGACTGGTGGCGCGCCGACCTGCACGCCCGCACCGCCACCGGACTCCTGCGCTACCACGCCGGCATGGCCGACACCGCGCCCACCCGCGTCGGCGCGCTGATGTGCCTGCGCGATGCGATGATGGCCGACAACCTCGACGCCATAGTCCGCCGCGAGGCCCGTCGCGGCCCCACCCTCGCCTTCGCCCACAACCGCCACCTGCAGCGCGACAAGAGTCACCTGCGGTTGGGCGACCTGGCGCTCGAGTGGTGGAGCGCGGGGGCCATCATCGCCACCCACCTCGGCGACCGGTACGCCTTCGCCGCCACCACCTTCGGCGCCCGCGGCTCCGACGTCCCCCCTCCCGACACCCTCGAAGGGCTCCTGTCCGCTCTCCCCCACGCCCGCGCCGTCATCGACCCCGGCCACCTCGCCGCGGCCCTCGACCGGAGGCTGACACCCCGCGTCCCGGCCGACCACACCTACCTCTCCCTCGACCCGGCCACCACCGACCAGGTCGACGCCATCGTCTTCGTCAAGGAGATCTGAGCCGCCCATGGCGGCGACGGGTGATCCAGGCCGGGGCCGCCGATGATGGTCTGCGGCGCAGTCCCGGATCGCGGACCCGATCACCTGGCGACCAGGCCGCCCCGCTCAGCGGCGGGCCGGCCGTCGCGCGCCACGGTGTGCCACGGCCCTGCGTCGCAGGCTCCGATGACCGAACCGGGGCCGGTGCGGTGCATTCACCACTGCCGCCATCTCGCCTGCGGCGGCGCCGGGATTCCGGCGGTCGCCGTACGCAGGTCCCGGCCGGCAGGGACCGCCGGGCCCGGCGCCCGGCCGCACCACCGGATCTCCCGGCTGACGGGACCTGCCGGTCAGGTCTCCAGCAGGTCCGTCGGGATTTCGCGTTCCAGGTGAACGGCCTCGGTGTGCTCGGTGTGGGCGAGAGCCAGGTCCAGCAGCAGGCGTACGTGGGCGTCGTCCAGTCGGTAGTAGGCCATGCGCCCGGCCCGCCGTACCGAGACCACACGGTGGGCGCGCAGCAGGCGCAGCGCGTGGGAGGCCGCCGATTCGCTCAGCTGCGCGACCACCGCCAGGTCGCACACGCACAGCTCGCCTTCGAGCAGCGCCAGCAGCAGCCGCAGCCTGCTCGGGTCGGACAGCAGGCCGAAGACGTCGGCGGTGTCGGCGAGATCGGCCTCGGTGGGCATCCGGGAGGCCACCGTCGCGACGCGGTCGGCGTCAACGACGCGGGTGGCGCAGTGGTCGATCACGCTCACCCGCCGATCCGACGCGCTCTTCACAGAGCTCCGAAGGAGCCACCGCGCGTGCGCACCGGCGTGGCGGTCATCGTCGCGGCCGGCGGTGGCGCGGCGGGGCGGAGCTCGGGATGGGTCGGGCGGTGATGGGTCGGGCCGTGTGGGTCCACGCAGTGCGCGGCCGTCCGGGACTCGGCTTCCCCCGCGTCGGACACCTCGGGCGTGTGGTCGACCTGCAGGGTGGCGTGCTCGATACCGTAGCCGTCACGCAGCAGCGTTTGGACGCTCACGCGGACGTCGTGACAATCGGCGCCCGGCGTGACCAGGATGTGCGCCGACAGGGCGGCGTAGCCGGAGGTGAGTTCCCACACGTGCAGGTCGTGGACCTCGACCACGTGTTCCGCCTCGGCGCAGCGGCGGCCGATGTCGGCGGGGTCCATCCCGGCGGGCGCGGCCTCCATGAAGACGCGGCCGGCGGCGCGGACCAGCGCCCAGCCCGCCTTGAGCATCAGCCCCGCCACCACCAGGGCGGCGATCGCGTCCGCACGCATCCAGCCCGTCAGCAACACCACGGCGCCCGCGGCGGTGGTGGCGACGAAGGCGAACAGGTCGTTGAGGATGTGCTGGTATGCGCCCTCGACGTTGAGGCTGGAGCGGTTCGCCCTGGACAGCAGCCAGGTCGCGGCCAGATTGACGGCGATGCCGGCCAGCCCGGTGATCACCACGAACACGCCCTCGACCGGTGAGGGCTCGATCAGGCGGCGAACGCCCTCGACGGCGAAGTAGACCGCCAGCAGCAGCAGCGTGACACCGTTGACGTGGGCGGAGATGATCTCGGCGCGCTTGAGGCCGTAGGTGAAGCCGCCCCGCGCGGGGCGGGCCGCGACGCGCATCGCGATCAGGGCGAAGCCGATCGCCATGGCGTCGGTGAGCATGTGCCCGGCGTCGGAGATCAGGGCCAGCGACCCCGCCAGCACGCCGATCACGACCTCGGCCGCCATGAAGGCCGTGATCAGCCCGAGCGCCAAGCCCAGATACCGGCGGTCCGTGTGCGCGCCCACCGCATGTCCGTGCCCATGCCCGTGTCCATGTCCCTGCCCATGTCTGTGCCCGTGCTGTTCAGGCATGTGCGCGACTCCTTGTCGTCGGGGGAGCGAGCGTCCGCCGGTGACGCTCTCATCTTTACTTCTGAACAGCTGGTCACATGTTTAAACACAGAGCAATCAACCAATTACTCTCCGTATGAAAATGCGATCACCCCCGGGGCCGCGTCTTCAGGAAGTCCCCGTCACCCGCTCCTTCGCGTCTGGAGATCGTCATGACCCACGTCCACACCGACCACGACGACCATGCCCACGGCCCGTGTGTCGAGCCGCACGCCCACATCCACGGTTCCGGCGCCGAGCGGCAGGACGGTGCCGGCTGCGACGACGGGAAGGGCGGCGGCGAGGAAGGCCGCGACGTCCACGCCTCGCACGACGAGGACGCCTAGCGAAATGAACGTCTCACCGATCGTGAAAGCTGGTGTCAGGCATGCATACCGACCATGACGAGACCGACCACGACCACTTCGAGCGGGGCGGTCACGAATCCCGCCGTTCCGACTACCGGCAGGCCACCTCGTCCGCGGGCCGTGCGCACGCCGACACCACGGCCGGACTGCTCACCGCGTCGGCCGTTCATCACCAGGTCTTCAGCGTGGTACGGCTGCGCGAGGGCTACGACCTGGCCGAGGTCGACGCCTTCCTGACGCGTGTGGAGACCAGCTTGGCCCAGCTCTGGAACGACAACACACACCTGCGCGAGCAGCTGGCCGCGTGGCTGGCCGCCGAACCCGCGCCCTCCCCCAACGGCGCCGCGGCCAGACGCGACGCCGAGGAGCTGATCACCTCCGCCCAGCAGCAGGCCCACGAGATCCTCCAGGAGGCGCGGGCACGCGCCCAGACGCTTCACGACGAAGCCCAGCAGGCCGCCCGCGCCCTGAGGGAGCAGGCCCACGCCCCCTACCGGCACCTTGTGGAGTACCACCTCGGTCAGCTCGCCGGCCTGGCCACGGACCACGGCCAGTATCTGAACGACGGTCTGGCCGCGCACCTCGCCCAGTTGCGGCACCTGCTCGCCGACTCCCTCTCCCCCGACCCGCTCTCCCCTGACCCTCTGGTCTCCGACCCCGTCACCTCTCCTCTGGCACGGTCCGGCGTGTCCGCCGATCAGCCGCAGGGCCCCGCCCCGCACTCGGTTCCCCTCCCCGCCTCCTACAGGCCAGGACACCTTCCCGCAGGGGTGGACGTCGCCGGCTCGCTGATACCGACGCAGCCCCTTCCCGAATCCAGGCACAGGGCATGACCGTCGCTCGCCCCCCGCGACCCATGACCGACCCCGCCAGGGATCCCGCTCGCCCCTGAACCCCCGACTTCGCGCCACCCGCGTCAGAAAGGCAGCGTCATGCTCCTGCCATCCGGGGCGTCCGCACTCGCCCTGGCCCTGCACCACACGCCCCGGCCCGATCTTTCCTCCCCTGCCTTTCCTGCCGTCTCCCCCGTCGGGTGGCCGTCGGGTTGGCCGCCACCGGACGCGTTGCTGCCCGGATGGCTCACCTCGGCCGGCCTCGGCACCTGGACCGCGGTGCTGCTGGTGTCTTTGTCGACGCTCGCCGGAGCGTGGCTGGCGCGCCGCAACGCCCGGAAGATCACCGTATGGCTGGCCGTCGCCTCGGCGCTCATGCTCATCACCGCGCTGATCGAGCTCCTGCCGGACGCCTGGCGCGAAGCATCCGACACCAACACGCCGCTGTGGTTGCTCGGACTCGCCACCGTCTTCGGTTTCGCGGTCATCACCTACTTCACCCGCAAAGGGTGCGGCCACTCCCACGAGAGCGCCCGGCGCGGCAAGCATGCCCCTGGCCTGCACCGCAGGGTGACCCGCGTCGTCGGCGCCGCCCTGTTCGGCGGCGTGGGCACCGCCGCGGCGCTCACCGTGCACCGTGTCGTCGAAGGAGCGACGCTGGCCCTGGCCGCCTCGGCCGTGGTGGTCGCGGCCCTGATGGTCCATTCCGCCAGCGAGGGCCTGGCATTGACCGCCCTGCTGGACCTGGGACGTCAACGCCTCGCGCCCTGGCTGCTCGCCTCCTGCTTGAGCCCCGCCCTCGGCGTGGCCCTGGCCACGCTCGCCCCGCTGCCGCCCGCTGTCGTGCCGCTGCTCCTCGGCATGATCACCGGCGTGCTGCTGCGAACCGCCGTCGTCGGCCTCAAGCTGGCCGGCAACGCCAACGGCGGCCGCCTGTCACGTCGTCACCTGATTCTCGCCTCCGCGGCGGTCCTGGCCACCACGGTCCTGCTGCTGTCCGCCCAGACCGTGCTCGAGGACGGCTCTCCGTCGGCCGCCGACATCCCCGCGGCCGCCCCGGCCGCCGCGGGCCGTACCGTGACCAACGCCCAGGCGGGCGGTATGGAGGAGGCCGAGGGGCCTGCGGAACCGGACTCCCTCACCGGTGACGGCGGCGGCCCTTCCCCCGCCCCGCCGACGGACCTGCACAGCGGTGAGCCCGTGCTCAGCCGTGACCAGCTGCGCCAAGCCGTGGCCAGCGGACGCCTGAGCCTGGCCGAGCTGCTGCGGCGCACCGACGCCACCGCCGCCGCCACCCCCATCGGCTGGTTGCTGCAGGTCATGCCCGGCTGCAGCGCCGACCGGATCGGGACGTTGCTGGAACTCGGCGAGATCGCCGCCGACGCCAGCATGGGCGAGCTGACCAACCGTCAACGCCGCTACCTGCTGCGTACCTTCGCACCGGCACCCGATCCATCCGAATCGGCCGAGTGAGCCGTGCGCCAACTGTCACCGCACGGCCGCCCGCCTCACCAGACGGCCGCGCCTGCCGCCACTCCCCCCGCGGCAGGCGCGGTTGACCGGGGCGAGGCGCGGCACGCGAGACGATGCCCAGGCATCGAGGTGCCGCAGGATCGTCGCGGCGCGCCAGGTCGTCGCGCGGCGATCAGCCGGTGCCCGGGTGGGCCTAGCGCAAGGTCAGGACGGCGGCGGGCAGCCCTCGCAACGCCCACTCCGCTGGTTCCCTTCCTCGAGAGGATCTGATCCGGGCAGAGATCCTCGCCCTGTGCGGGTCCCAGTCGCTCAACCGGTCGCAGATCGCCGGCCGGCTGGGGCTCGGCGCCGCCACGGTGACCGAGCACACGCGCCGCCTCATCGAGCTGGGTTTCATGCGCGAGCTGCCGCCGCAGGTCAACGGTCCCGGGCGGCCGAGGGTGCCGCTGGAGGTGGTGCCCGACGCCGCCTACACGCTGGGCCTGCGCGTTCACCCCGACCACCTGGTGGGCGTGCTCATGCGGCTCGACGGCAGCGAGGTGCGCCGGTTCACGCTGCCGTTCGATCCGTCCGGTGACCCGGTCGAGCAACTGTCGCAGGCCTGCGAGCCGGTGCTGGCCGACCCTGCCTCGGGCCCGAAGGTGCGTGGCATCGGCCTGGCGCTGCCCGGCGTCATCGATCCTGCGGCGGGAAGCCTGCGGCTGTCACCCCGGCTGGGCTGGACCGGCCTGCCGCTGCGCCCGCTGCTGGGCGCCCGCCTGCCCGTGCCGGTGCTCATCGACAACGACACCAGGGCGAGCACCACGGCCGAGCTGCTGTTCGGCACCGGCCGCGACCACGACGACTTCCTCGTGCTCGCCATCGGCGACGGCGTCGGCATGGGCATCGTGCTGGGCCGGCGCGTCCACCGGGGGCCCGACGGGGTGGCGGGCGAGTTCGGTCACGTGCCGATCGGTCCCGATGGGCCCGCCTGCGTGTGCGGCAGGCGCGGTTGCCTGGACGCCTACCTGGCCACCTACGCGCTGGCCAACGAAGCCCAGGCGCGCGGGCTCACCGGCGCGGGCCTGACGCTCCCCGATCTGGTACGGCTGGCCGAACGCGACGCGCCCGGCATCCGCGACCTGCTCGCCGAGCGCGGCGCCATCCTGGGCAGGGCCGTGGCGGGGGTGGTGAACGTGCTGGCCGTACGAGCGCTGACGGTGATCGGCGAGAGCCATGTGCTCTGGCCGTTCCTGGAGCCCGGTTTCCGTCCCGCGGTCGAGGGCGGGGTCCTGTCCGCGCTGGACATCAACGTCCGGCGGTGGGACGACAGCGCGCACGCCCGCGGCGCCGCCAGCCTCGCCCTCGCCACGATCGTGGCCTCACGCTGAGGCTGCGCCCGCGACGCCACCCGCCGGCCCGGAAGCCGACAGGCCGCGCCGGATGCTCAACGGCGCGAGGCCGCCGCCCCCGTGGACTCGCGGACCGCCAGCGTCGTCTCCAGCCTGGCCAGCGTCGGCGTCCCCGCCTCTCCCGCGTTGACCGCCGCCGGCAACAGGTCGACCGCCATCCGGCCCGCGGCCGCCGTCGGCTGCCGCATCAGGCTCGTCCGATTCTGCTACCGGTTGCGTATGGGAACGCCGCCTGGATCCCGGCGAATCGCCGGCTCACCGGCGCACGCTCCGGAGCGCTCTTGACGTAGTCCGTCGAGAACGACACTGTTTCATGCAACTGGTTGCAGTACCGGAAGAGAAAGGCCCGCCACGTGAGCAGACCTTGTCACCGGGAGCGCGGGGCGCCCGGCCCCGGCGGCGTGGCCCCCCGCCACCGGAGACGAGGCGGCCGGCGTTGGCGCCGCGCTCGGCCGGCGGGCAGGCGCCGCCGGCGCGCCACCGAACTCTCTTGAAGGAGCTTTGACGAATGAACCTCAGTGGTGTCCTGTTCTTCCCTGTGACACCGTTCGACGGCGAGGGAGCGCTGGCCGAGCACATCGCCCGTGGTCTGCGCCACGGTCCCGGTGCGGTCTTCGTGGCGTGCGGCATGGGCGAGTTCTCGGCGCTGCCGCAGGACGAGCAGGCGCGGGCCGTCGCGGTGGCGGTCGAGGTCACCCAGGGCGCGGTGCCCGTCGTCGCGGGCGCGGGCGGTCCCCTCGGCATGGCGCTGTTCGCCTTCGCCCCCGAGATCGCGACGGCCTACTTCGCCGGCGACACCCGGTTGCTGACCGCCTTCTACGCCCCGCTGGTCGAGCTGCGCAGCAAGGCGCCGGGCTACGCGGCCTCGCTGGTCAAAGCCGGACTGCGGCTGCGCGGGCTGGACGTCGGCCCGGTGCGGGCGCCGCTGACCGACCTCACGCCCGAGCACCTTGCCGAGCTGGACACGCTCATCAAGACCGGCCTGTCGCTGGTGGCGTCATGATCAAAGACCTGGTGACGGAGCTGCGCTCGGTGCCACTGCGCAGGCCATGGGGCGCCGACGTGCGCCACAACCATGTGATCGTCTGCACGGTCGCACTGGAGGACGGCCGCGTGGGCACGGGGTTCTCGTGGACCCCCCAGATCGGCGCGAAGGCCATCAAGGCGCTCCTGGACAACGACATCCGCCAGGCACTGATCGGCATGCCCGCCCATCCCGAGCTGGTGTGGGAGCGGCTGTCCAGGCACCTGAGCGAGGCGGGGCGCGGCGGGCTGACCACGATCGCCATGGCCGGAATCGATCTTGCCTTGTGGGACCTGCGCTGCGGCGAGTCCTCACTCGCCGACGTGCTGGGCGCGCGCCGCGCCGGCGTCCCCGTCTACGGCAGCGGCGTCAACCTGCACTACTCCCTGGACGAGCTGGTCGAGCAGGCCAGGCGCTGGAGCGCGGCAGGCCATCGCGCCGTCAAGATCAAGGTGGGCAGGCCCGACCTGGCCGAGGACGTCGAACGCGTCGCCGCGGTCCGCGAGGCCGTCGGCCCCGCCACGACGCTGATGATCGACGCCAACCAGCGGTGGGATCTGCACCGCGCCCGCCGCGCGATCGCCGCGCTCGCGCCGTACGACCTGCACTGGATCGAGGAGCCGCTGCCCGCCGACGACGTGGCCGCGCACGTGGAGCTGCGCCGCCGCATCGACGTGCCCGTGGCGGTCGGCGAGAACGTCTACACCGTCCACGGATTCCGCGACCTGCTGACGGCGGGCGCCTGCGACGTGATCCAGCCGAACGTGGTCAGGGTCGGCGGCATCACCCCGTTCCTGCGGATCGCGGAGCTGGCCCACGCCTTCGACGTGCCGGTTCACCCGCACCTGCTGACCGAGCTGTCGGGACAGCTGGCCCTCGCGCTCCCCCATCCGGCCATGGTGGAGAAGGTCGAGGACGCCACGCTGACCGACCTCGGACTGCTGGCCGAGCCGTATCCGGTCGTGATCGAGGGTGCCGAGCTGCGGTCTTCGGGCGCCAGAGGGCTGGGGTTGACGTGGAGCTGACCAGGGTCGTGCCGGCGGGCGCCCACGGCCACGGCCGCGCGCACCTCGCGTACCTGCGCGCGACGGCCGCCAGAGGGCTGGTGGAGCTCGTCGGAGTGTGCGACATCCGTCCTGTCGAGACCGGCCTGCTGGACGGCCTCGGCATGCCCGACCAGGCGGGGCCCGAGGACTTCGGCGATCTGATCGCGCGCACGTCCGACTTTATCGGGCCGTGGGATGGCGGCGCCGACGGGCAGGCCCGGCGGGCGCTGGCGGGTGACGCTGCACCACGGTCTGTACGACGAGGGCTACGCGGTCACCGACCAGGTCGTCTTCCAGCGGCCGGCCGGGGGCGGATGGCGCCAGGCGCCGGTGACGGAGGTCCCGGCGCTGGTGTTCAGCGAGGCCATGCGGGACGTCGACCTGTTCGTGGCGCTCACCTCGATCACGGCCGATCCCCAGCGGGCCGACCAGGGGCCTGATCGGCTGCGGGACTACTGGCGGTCCGGCTTGTTCGCGGCGCTGCCGCCCTCCGCTGAGGTGCGCCGCGACGCGCTGTCCCGATTGATCGGGCGTCCGGCCATCGCCGACCGGTGCGCCGTGACCGATCGCTTCCTGGTGGTTCGGGGCGACCTACGCACCTACAAGATCCACCTGGGGTCGGCGAACATCCTGATGGAGCCCAACGACGCCTACCTGTGCGTCGTCTCCGCTCGCGATCCCCACGCCGGGCTGTTCCTTCCGTTCGAGGAGGACGGCAGGTTGGCGCTCATCCTCAGCAAGGCCTTCCTGCTGGCGAACGACACCGCCATCACCGGCTCCTCCATCACCAGCCAGATCCGGGCCTGATCCACGAGCGAACAACGGCATGGTGGAGGGGTGACCGTCGTCGCGGCGCTTCACCGTACAGCCTGCGCGCGAGGCCGCCCGATCGCCCTTGGTACATGGCGACCACGGCTCTTGACGGCATCGGAGCACGGCTCGTAATGTCTGCTGGCCAGGCGTTAAAACGTTTCTCTTGCGGGTGGGAGTCTCATGCGACGCGTCTGCTTCCTTCTGAAAGTGCGCCCCGACCGCCTGGAGGAGTACCGGCGACGGCACGCGGCCGTCTGGCCTGACATGCTCGACGCGCTGCGCCGCACGGGGTGGCGCAACTACTCGCTGTTCCTGCGCCCCGATGGGCTGCTCGTCGGCTACCTCGAGACGGAGGACTTCGACGCCGCCCGCAGCGCGATGGCGGCGACCGAGGTGAACGACCGGTGGCAGGCGGAGATGGCGCCGTTCTTCGAGGCCCTGGACGGCCGCCGCCCCGACGAGGAGATGCTCACTCTGGACGAGGTGTTCCACCTGGACTGAGGCGCACACCCCGGGGCGGGCCGGTCCCCCGCCCCCCACGGCCGGGCCTGTCATCGCGGCCTGGCCGCCGGGGCGAGGGACGCGCGCCGGGTCACCTCAGGCCGGCCGACGCGCCTTTGACCCTGCCCTTGCCCGACGCCTTCCCGGCCCAGTAGAAGGCGCCGGTCAGGACGTTCCTCTTGCAGGTCAGCACTCTGTGGTTACCGGCCTTGATCTTCTCTCCCTCGTCGTAGCGGACGCCGTCGAAGGTGCAGCCCTGGGCACGGGCCGCTGCGGCGTCCGCCGGCGACATCGGCATGAAGGCGACACCCGCGGCGAACAACGTCGCGGCCAGGGCGAGCACCTTGGATCGGACACGGATGTTCATCGTTTCCCCCGGTTGACCGAATCCGTCGTGGGGTTCGATCCGGCCATTCTGGGAGATACCGGTTGCCGGCCGCTTGCGACCCACTGGCATGGTTACCAACGCCGACCTGCGGAAACAGGCGCCCAGGCGACCGCGCCGTCGACGAGTTCCTGGACGCGCTCAGGGGTGTAGATCCCGTCCACGAGGAGTTGCGCGAGACCGAGGATGCCCGCGTGCGGGTCGAGGTCGCTGCGGACGATCTGGAGGTTGCGCGTGGCCAGCGGCAGGGACCGCCGGTAGACGATCTCGCGGATGCCGGCGAAGAGTTGCTCGTCGGTGTGGGCGAGCTGACCGCCGATCGCGATGACGCGCGGGTTGAACAGGTTGACCATGTCGGCGATCGCGCCGCCGAGGATGCGGGCCGCGCGCCGGGCGAGCCGTACCGCGACGAGGTCACCGCCGCGGATCAGGCGCACGGCGTCGTCCACGGTGGCGACGTCGCGGCCCGCCTCCCGCAGGTCGCGGACCAGGGCCCACCCGCCCGCGTAGGCCTCCACGCAACCGGCGTTGCCGCACCGGCAGGCGGGCGGCTCGGCCACGTCGTCGACGGTGACCTGGATGTGGCCGACGTCACCGGCCGCGCCGTCGGCGCCGCGGTGCACCTGCCCGCTCGCGATGAGACCGGTGCCGACCCCCGTGCCGATCTTGACCATGAGCAGGTGCGGGACGTCCGGATAGCGCAGGCGCTGCTCTCCGAAGGCCATGGCATTGACGTCCTTGTCGACCAGGACGGGGCAGCCGTAGCGGGAGCCGAACCAGCCGGGGATGTCGAAGCGGTCCCAGCCCGTCATGATCGGCGGGCTGACCACGCGCCCGGTCGCGAAGTCGACGGGGCCAGGAACGTCGATGCCCACGCCGAGCACGGAGGCGGCGTCGTGGCGGCCGTCCTTGATGATCCGGGCGAACAGCTCGTCGACGATCGTCAGGATGGCCTCGGGGCCCGCCGTCACGTCGGCGCGCGTCTCGAGTTCGGCGCGCACGTCCCCGCCGAGGTCGCACAGGGCGGCGCGCAGGCCGGTGGCGCCGATGTCGGCCACCAGCAGCACACCGCGGCCGCGGTTGACGATGAACTGGCCGGCGGGGCGGCCCCGGGTGCGCGCGTCCTCCGGCGCGGGTATCAGCAGGCCTGCGGCCAGCAGCCCGTCGAGGCGCTGGTTGACCGTGGTGCGCGAGAGCCCGGTCCTGCGCATGACGTCGGCCTTCGTGAGGCCGTCGGAGGAGTCTCGGAACAGGCTGAGGATCTCACCGGCGCTGACCCCCATCCGCGCCGAGACGACGCCCGGTGTGTGCATTCGACCACTCTAGCTATGAACTGCATTGGGCGTAAGTCAAGGATGTTTCGACTTAAAAAGTCGAAAGAGGTCTTGTCAGGATTCAGAAGTGGACTTACGGTCATCAGACCAACGCCGAAAGGGGCACCCGAATGCACGCGAACACCAGCAGCCGTCACGCGGCGGCAGTCGGCGCCGTCGTGACCGCGGGCGCGCTCGTGCTGGGGGCCTGCGGCTCCAGCGGGTCCGCCGACACGAACGCCGCCACCGGCGCGAGCGACGCGGCAGACGCCCAGACGAAGATCGCCGCCATCATCAAGGGCCTGGACAACCCCTTCTTCCAGACGATGAAGCAGGGCATCGACGACCAGGCCAAGGCCGCCGGGGTACCCGTCACGGTCCAGGCGGCCAACTCCATCACCGACACGACCGGCCAGGCGGACAAGCTCAACGGCCTGGCCGGGCAGGACTACTCCTGCTACGTGGTCAACCCGATCTCCGGCACCAACCTCATCCAGGGCCTGGCCAGGCTCTCCGTGCTGAACAAGACCGTCGTCAACATCGACAGCCCGGTCGACGCAGCGGCGGCCAAGAGCGCCAACGTCACGCTGGCCACCTACATCGGCACCGACAACGTCCAAGCCGGGAAGATGGCCGGAGCTCGGATGACCGAGCTGGTGCCGGCAGGCGGCGACCTCGCCGTGGTCGGCGGCATCGCGGGAGACGTCACCAGCGGCGCCCGGGTCGAGGGGTTCCAGAAGGGGATCGGGCCCAAGCTCAAGGTCGTGCAGACGGTCGCCGCCAACTGGGACCGCCAGACGGCCCTCACCGCGGCGACCGACGTCATGCGGGCCAATCCGAACCTGGTGGGCTTCTTCGTCGCCAACGACGACATGGGACTGGGCGTGGCACGGGCCATCGCCAACTCAGGAAAGACGGGCAAGGTCAAGGTGATCAGCGTCGACGGCGTCAAGGACGCGCTGGAGGCGGTCAAGGCAGGCACGCTGGACGGCACCGTCGCCCAGTACCCGTACGCGATCGGCCTCATGGGCGTCGAGGCCTGCCAGGCCGCCGCGAAGGGCAAGGCCCTGCCGCCCAACGTGAAGGCCCCGGTCGAGATGGTCACCAAGGACAACGCCGAAAAGGCGCTGGCCGCCACGCCCAAGCCGTTCGGCACCTACGACGACCCGTTCAGGAACCTCACCCGGTAGCGGCTCACCGTCGCGACCGGCCACCGGCTGTCCCAGCCTGCCCGGCCGCCGCGACAAGGAGGACATCCATGGCGAACGCAACGCTCGCGGCACCTGAGCGCGAGGCCTGGTCCGCGAGGCTGAAAGACGTCGGCTTCTGGGCCGAATGGGCCGCCCTCGTCGGGCTCATCGTCCTCGTCATCGTCTTCCAGGCCCTGAACCCGACGTTCCTGAGCACGGGCAACATCGCCTCCATGCTGGTCGCCGCGGCGATCCTCATCATCCTTTCGGTGGGCCAGACCTTCGTCGTGGCCACGGCGGGCATCGACCTGTCGATCGCCTCGACCATGACACTCGGCGCGGTCGCCTTCGGCCAGGCCTACGCGGCGGGCTGGGGGCTGCCGCTCTCGTGCCTGCTGGCGGTCGTGGCCGCCGCCCTGGTCGGCGTGGCCAACGGCCTGATCATCGCGAAAGGGAAGATCACTGACTTCATCGTGACGCTGGGAACGCTCTCCGCGGCCTCCGGCCTGGCGCTGATCCTGGCCGACGGCAAACCCGTGACGATCATCGACCCGGCCCTGCTGAGCCTGTCGACCGGCGGGATCGGGATCTTCGGCTGGTCGGTCATCATCGCGTTCGTCGTCGCCGTCGTGGCCCACGTCGCGCTCTTCCACACCCGCTTCGGCACCCACCTGCTGGCCACCGGCGGGGCACCGGAGTCCGCGACGGCGATGGGCATCAGCACCCAGCGCATCAAGATCGCCGTCTACACGATCAGCGGCGTGCTCGCCGGGCTCGGGGCGATCCTGCTGGTCGCCCGCATCGGCGCCGCCGAACCCGCGGCCAACACCGCCTTCCTGCTCAACTCCGTGGCCGCGGTCGTGCTCGGCGGGGTCAGCCTCTTCGGCGGACGGGGAACCATCGTGGGCCCCGTCATCGGCGCCCTGCTGCTGACGGCCCTGGTCAACGGGCTCACCCTGCTCGGCGTCTCGCAGTTCTACCAGCCCTTGGCCGTCGGCATCGTCGTGGTGCTGGCCGCACTCCTGACGAGGTTCCAGCGATGACCGACCACCTCCAGCCCGGCGCACGCGAGGACATCCTGTTGCGCACCGAGCACGTCTCCCTGTCCTTCGGCAGCGTCCGCGCCCTCGTCGACGTCTCGGTGACGCTGCGCCGCGGCGAGATCACCGCCCTCGTCGGCGACAACGGCGCGGGCAAGTCCACGCTGGTGCGGTGCGTCTCCGGGATCCACCGGCCGCAGAGCGGGCGGATCGTCTTCGACGGCGGAGAGATCGACTTCCACTCGCCGGAGGACGCCAGGGAGGCCGGCATCGAGACCGTCCACCAGAACCTCGCGCTCGTCGAGGACCTCACGGTCTGGCAGAACCTCTTCCTCAACCGTGAGATCGTCCGCAGGTTCGGCCCTGTCCCCGTCCTCGACCGGCGCGCCATGCAGGTCCGCGCGAAGGAGATGGTCTCCACCCTCGCCGTCAACGTGCCCGCGGTCCGCTCACGTGTCCGTCGGCTGTCCGGCGGGCAGCGCCAGGCCGTCGCCATCTGCCGCGCGGCGGGTTTCAGCTCCAAGCTCGTCATCATGGACGAGCCCACCGCGGCCCTCGGCGTCCAGGAGACCGCACGGGTCGAGGAGCTCATCGTCAGGCTGCGGGACGAGGGGCACTCCGTCCTGCTCATCAGCCACAACTTCAGCCAGGTCATGAGGCTCAGCGACCAGGTGTGGGTGATGCGCGCAGGCCGCTGCGTCGGCGGACGCCGTACGGCCGAGACGACCGGCGAGGAGATCGTCGCCCTCATCACCGGCGCGGCCGGCAGTTGACCCCGTCCCCAGCAACCCGAGAAGGCACCCACCTGATGACCGATGACACCACGACCAACCCGATCGGCGTGCACGCCCTGGTATGGGCCGGTGACACGAGCCCGTCCTCAATCGCCTCCGCGATCGAGAAGACCAGGGCCACCGGATTCGACCTTCTGGAGATCTCCCTGCACGACTGCGCGAACCTCGACGCCGAAGCCGCCCGCGACGCCCTGAGCGCCGCAGGCCTGGGCGTGGCGTGCTCGCGCGGCCTCGCCTTCGACGCCGACATCTCCAGCGATGACCCGTCCGTGGTCGAGCGCGGCGAGAAACTGCTGCACGACTCCCTCGCCGTGACCAGGGCGCTCGGCGGCACGCACTTCACCGGAGCCCTCTACAGCGCCCTGGGCAAGTACGACCACCCGCTGACCGCCGCCGGCCGCCGCAACGTGGTGTCGGTGCTGCGCCGACTGGCGCAGGAGGCCCGCCCGTACGGCATGACACTCGGCCTGGAGATCTGCAACCGGTACGAGACCAACGTCGTCAACACCGCACGCGACGCGCTCGTCCTCGCCGACGACATCGGCGAGGACAACGTGCTCATCCACCTGGACACCTACCACATGAACATCGAGGAGGACGATCTGGTACGGCCCGTGCTCGAGGTCGGGGACCGGCTCGGCTACGTCCACATCGGCGAGAACCACCGCGGCTACCTCGGCTCGGGGCACCTGGACTTCACCTCGTTCTTCCACGCGCTGGCGGACATCGGCTACCGTGGGCCGATCACCTTCGAATCCTTCTCCTCGGCGGTCGTGATGCGCGGTCTGTCCAACGATCTGGCCATCTGGCGCAACCTCTGGTCCGACGGCGAGGACCTGGCGCGGCACGCCCACGCCTTCATCACCAACCACCTGCACACGAGCCGCTCGCGATGACGTCCCTCGACGACCTGGCGGACCGGGCCCGATCCCTCGTACGAGGCAGGCATCGCACGCTGCTGGGCATCGCGGGCGGACCCGGGTCGGGCAAGACCACGCTCGCCGAGAACCTGGTCGCCCTGCTGCGACGCAGGCCTCCCGCCGGACTGCCGCCGCTGGACTGGGTGGCCTACCTGCCGATGGACGGCTTCCACCTGGCCGACGTCGAGCTCGACCGGCTCGGTCGGCGCGACCGCAAGGGAGCCCCTGACACCTTCGACGCCGCCGGCTACGCGGCCCTGCTCCGCCGCCTGCGGCAGGACGAGGACGACGTCATCTACGCGCCGGCCTTCGAACGCGAACTGGAGCAGCCGATCGCCGGGAGCATCCCGCTCCCCCGGGCCGCCAGGCTCGTCGTCACCGAGGGGAACTACCTGCTGCTCGACCAGGGTGACTGGGCGCGCGTGCGGCCCACCCTGCACGAGGTCTGGTACTGCGACCTGGACTCGGACGAGCGCGTGCGCAGGCTGGTCGCCCGGCACGAGCGGTTCGGCAAAGACCACGACGCCGCCGTGGCCTGGGTGCTGGGAACCGACCAGCGCAACGCCGACCTCATCGCCACCACCCGCCCGAAGGCCGACCTCATCGTCCCCGACGCCGTTCTCCGCACGATCGGCGAACGGGACCAGGCGATGATCGACTGACTCCTGGTGGCCGCCGGCTCCCCGCGCGGGCGGCCGGGCAGGGCTGACGTAAGATCCCGGCCATGGATCGCCCAAGCCTGCCGGACGGCCTGCGGTTGCTGCTGTCCGACGACCCCGTCCTGGACCTGTACTCCTACGGGCCGTGGCGGGTTCCGGACGGCCTGTACGAGCAGGTGCGGGCGCGGGCCCTCGCGCTGAACGCCGATCCCGCGGCCGAGGCGCTCGCGGTCGAGCTTCCCGACTTCCTCGCCGAGGACACCACCGTGATCGGCGCGGAGCTGTGGTACCTGCTGCAGTTCCTCGTCGGGTCGGTGGCGCTGTGCGGCGGCTCCGCCTGCGACCTCGCCTACGAGACGATGAGCGACTTCGTGGCCGAGCCGAGGCGGCCCAACCGCAGCTGGACGTGGTCGTCGGCCGACACGCCCTTCCTGCCGCCGGCGTACTGGCTGCTGGACGGAACCGGCGACGATCCGGAGCTGCGCGAGCTCGCGTTCACGCTCGCCCGCCGGTGTCTGGACGTCTTCGCGGGCATCGAGCCGCTCGAACCCCGGCGCAGGGCGCTGATCGCGCTGCACGACCAGCGCGCCACCGACCCCGCGCTGGCCAAGGAGGATCTGGTCGCGCCGCTGGAGGCGTTGCCGCGGCTGTGGGCCGAGCGGGCCGACCCGCGGCACCTGGCCGTCCTGCCCGAGCTCCTGGGACCGGCGGGCTACCTCGACTGGGCCTGTACGGGATTCCTGGCCGCGCACACCCGTCTCATCGAGAACGTTCCGGGGGCGGCAAGCGCGGGACCGCTGCCGGGCACCGCCTTCACCTTCGAGCACGAGGTGACGCTGGCGTGCCTGCTGGCCCAGGCCGAGATCAGCGAGGTGCCCGCCGAGCTCGCCGTGAGCCTGGGCATGTCGCGATACACCCAGGTGCAGGCCCTGTTCTCCCAGGTGCGCGAGGGATTCAACGCCGACGGCTGGCACGCGCTGACACGGTCGTGGCTGGCGCGCGGAGTGCTCGCGGGTGAGGCCGAGGCCTGCCGCGCCTGGCTCGACATGGCCATCAGGGTGACCGGCGCCGTCCAGGGGCTGCCGGGGCCCGCCGCGGTGAACCCGGAGAGTTCGCTGCCCGTCAGCTCGTTCCAGCGGGACGTGCGCATGCTGTGCGCGCCGCGCAGGGCCGTCAATCCGCTGCTGGCCCGGTACGTCGCCGGCCAGGCGCCCCGCACGGACCCCGCAGCGGAACTGGTCGGACAGCCGGAGCTGGCCGAGGCGGTGCGTGCCGCGGTCGAGGCGAGGTGGCAGGGCGCCGCCAGACCGGCACGGCTGCTGCTGGCGGGGCCGGACAGCACGGGACGCATGACGGCGGTGGAGATCCTGCGGCGCGCGTTCGCCACAGCCGAAGGACCGCCCGAGGTCGTCTACGTCTCCGACCAGGTGTTCACCGACATGAACGCCAGCGAGGCCGCGCTGCACCTGCTGTCGCGCACCCGGGATCTGGGGGTCGGTGACCTGCTGGTGGTGCAGGGGCTGGACCGGATCGTCGCCAACGGCCGCTGCGGGGCTGTCGCCCTCGAGGAGCTCCGCCGGGTGCTGCGCCAGCAGCCGGGCCTGCACGTGGTCGCGACGTGCGGTGCGGGCGGTGATGTCACGGTCGCGCTGGCCAACCCCTCGTTGCATCACGAGTTCCGCGTCGCCGGCACACGCGAGTTCACCGAGGACGAGCGTGCGGAGTTGTTCCGGCGGGCGGTCGGCAGGCGAGGCGCGACGGCCTTCGACGAGGCGGCCAACCGCGCGGCCAGGCTGAGCGGCGCCGGCAACCTCCGCGGCGCCCGCCTCATGGAACACCTCGCCGAGCAGGCCGTCGGGTCAGCGCGACGGCGCGGCTCCGCCGAGGTGACCGGCGCCGACCTGCCGGCCGCCCCCGGCCACCGGGGAACCGGGCTGGAGGCGTGCCTCGGGCTGGAGCCGGTCAAGGCGGAGGTCGCGCTCGTCATCGCGGAGGCGAGGGCGGCCAAGCTGCGGCGTGCCGCCGGCATGCCCGCGCTCTCCCCGCCGCCGCACCTGGTGTTCACCGGCAGGCCCGGCACCGGCAAGACCATGGTGGCGGGCGCGCTCGGCCGGACGCTCGCCGAGCTCGGGCTCCTCTCCTCGGGTCATCTGGTCACCGTCGACCGCGCCGACCTGGCCGGCCGACACGTCGGGGAGGCCACCGCCAACGTACGGCGAGCCCTCGAGCGCGCTCTCGGCGGCGTGCTGTGCGTCGAGGACGCGGGAAATCTCGCCCGCCCCGGCATCGACATCGACAGGGCGCGCAGCCGCGACGTCGTCGACGCGCTGCTCGCGGGTGTCCAGGCGCACCAGGATGATCTGCTGATCGTCCTGTGCGGCCCAGACGGCGCGGTCAACGGCCTGCTGAGATCCTCCCCCGAGCTGGCGGAGGCCTTCCCGCGGGTCGTCCACTTCCCCGACCTCACCGGCGAGCAGGTGGTGGCCCTGTACGAGAGCAAGGCGGCCGAGGCCGGATTCACCCTCCGGGAAGGGGTTCTGACCAAGGTGGAGCGGATCGTCCGGTCGGCACGGCCCGGCGCGGCGGGCGCACGCCTCGCGCTCCGCCTGCTCGAACGCTCGGTGGCCATGCAGTCGCGCCGGGTACTGGCCGACGGCGTGATCGACGGCGACGAGTCGCTGCACGAGATCCTCGCCGACGACGTCCCCGACTCCGTTCGCCTCGCCGCGCGCACCCGGCAGGGCGACGATCCGCTCGCCGCCTTCGACGCGCTGGTCGGGCTGGAACCGGTCAAACGCGAGGTGCGGCTGCTGGTGGCCGAGGTCGAGGCGGACCGGCTGCGCAGGTCGGCGGGCCTGCCGGCCGTCTCGCCCACCCGCCACCTGGTGTTCACCGGAAACCCCGGCACGGCCAAGACGACCGTCGCCAGGTTGATCGCCTCGGCGTACGCGCAGCTCGGCCTGCTGTCGTCCGGACACCTGGTGGAGGTCTCCCACGCCGACCTGATCGCCGAGTATCTCGGCCAGACGGCGCCCAAGGTGCGCGCCGCGGTCGAGAGCGCCCTCGGCGGCGTGCTCTTCATCGACGAGGCCTACGCGCTCACACCTGGCGGCTCGCACAACTCCTACGGTCCCGAGGCGATCGCCGAACTGCTGCGCCTCATGGAGGAGCACCGCGACGACCTGGTCGTGATCGCCGCCGGGTACGAGAGCCGGATGACGGACTTCCTCGCGGCCAATCCCGGTCTGGCCTCGCGCTTTCCCACCACGGTGCGATTCCCCGACTACAGCGAGAACGAGCTCGTCGCGATCTTCGAATCCATGGCGTCGACGGCCGGACTCGTCCTGCACAGCGGGGTACGCGACGAGGTCCGCGGCGCCCTTCGGGCGATCCCGCGCGGCGAGTCCTTCGGCAACGGCCGCGTCGTCCGCAACCTCCTCGACCGCGCGGTGGCCCACCAGGCGGAACGCATCCTGGCCCGACAGGACCCGACTCCCGACGACGTGCGGGCGCTGCTGCCCTCGGACATCGTGACGAGCCCGTCGGCCGCGACGGCCGAGCAGGACGGGACAGGCCAGTACCTGTGACCGCGGCGGCCCTACGGCCCCGCGGTCCTGACTAGTGGCCCATCACGGGCTTGGCACCCGCGGAGGGCACGGGCAGGTGCTCGCGGATGAGCAACCAGCTCGCGACCAGCACCCACGCCGCTGTCAGCAGCCCGGGCAGGATCACCATGAGCGGGCCGTCCGGTGACAGCGCCCCTCCCGTACTGCCGATCATGGCCGCCGCCAGCAGCCTGATCGCGGCGACGGCGATGGCGAACCAGGCCATCCACATCGGGAACACCCGCGTGTGCATGATCGCGGCCGCCACCGCCCCGAACGTCCCGGCGACCGCCACCCCGGCGATCCCGCCCATCACCGTCAGCGCCGTGTACGGCCCTGCGGCCACCGCCAGCAACGCCGGATGCGCGGTCATGGCATAGGTCACGCCGGCGAAGACGGCCACCCCGATGAACCCGAGCGCGGTGACGAGCACGAACCCGGCCAGCACCATCCCGGGGGTGTCACTGTTCTCGTCGGCCCGGCGGAAGGCCGTGGCCAGCGCGACGCCGAACCACAGGAACAGCATCGAGGCGATGGCGAACAGCAACGCCGCCGTCAGTATCTGGGTCCGGTAGCCGGACAGATATCCGGCGATGACGAGCGCGGGATCGTGGATGCTCGGAGCGTTCCCCATCACCAGCCGTCCGAGGAGCCCGACGACCAGGGCACCGATACCGGCCAGTCCACCCCATCGAAGTTCGTGACTCTCTTTCGTGTGCATGAGAATCCCCCCTGACTTCGATGATTCGTCCTGCTCGGGACCGGCCTCAAGCATGAACAGCCCAATTTTCGCCGCTCATCGCTGGGGAACGCTTTGCCCGACGCGGCCCACCGCCAGGGATCGCCCCCGGCGTCCCCGAGCCAGGTGGGCATCACGCCAACGAGCCGCTCAGCGGGTTTCTCCTGTGGGCGGCATGGCGGGGAAGCCGGGCAGCACCCGTCCCACCACCCGAGTACGGCGCCCCGCCCGCGCCGACCGAACCGGCGCGCCCGCGCTCACCGCTTGTGCCCGTGGCCGTTGCCGTGCTTGAGCTTGCCCTTCTTCGACTCGGCCTTCTTCGGCTCGGCCTTCGTGGCCGGCTTCGACGAGGTGCCGGCATCCGTGGCCGCGACCGGGACAGGGGCGGGACGGGCATCGCCTCGATGATCCCGCGTCGACGGGGCGGCGCGCCGTTCCTCCACCACCGGCACGGCCTGCATGACACTCGCCGTCCTCTGCGCCGACCGGGAGTCGCTCTCGGCGGAACCCATGGGACCCGCCCCGCCGGAGCCGGAGACCGCCCATGCGGCGGCCAGGGCGCTGACGATCAAGCCGGCGGCGGTCACGGCGGCCGTCCTCCGCCAGTGCGCGGCCGGCGGTCCTGGCACTGGCCGCGGCGTCCGTCGACCGTGAGCGGGGCGACGGCCAAGGCCGCCACAGGGGCGACCGCCCGCCCGCAGGCCGCCATCGTGGACGGCCAGACCCCGGGCGGGCGCGGTCGGATCAGGCCGGACGGCCGCCTGCGCCCCGGTCGCCTCCGGCCCCTGGCCGGAAAGCGCGCTCACCCGTAGCAGTTGCTCCTCCGCGGAAGCGGCGTCGGTACGGCGGGCGGGATCCTTCTCCAGCAGGCCCGCGATGATCGGGGCCAGCGGGCCTGCCCGCCGGAAGGGAGCCGGGCCCGAGGTCAGCACCGCCGCCAGGGTGGCCATCTCGCTGCTGTGAACGAAGGGCGCACGGCCTTCGACGGCCGCGTACAGAGTCGCCCCCAGAGACCACAGGTCGGCCGGCGGCATCGTGGGCCCGCCTTTGACGCGTTCCGGCGCGATGTAGGCGGGCGTGCCGACGACCAGGTTCGCCTGGGTCAGCTGGGCCTCGTCGTCCACCCTGGTCGCCAGACCGAAATCGGTCACGATCGCGTGCCGGTCACCGGTGACCAGGATGTTGGCGGGCTTGACGTCGCGGTGCACGACACCGCAGGCGTGCGCGGCACGCAGCGCGGCCAGGACCTCCAGCCCGATGCGCACGACGGCGGAGACGGGCAGAGGGCCCCGCTCGGCGATCACCTGGGCCAGGCTGGGCGCGCGGACGAGCTGCATCACGATCCACGGCCGCCCGTCGGCCGGCACCACGTCGTAGACCGCGGCGATGTTCGGGTGGCTCAGTCTCGCGGCCATGCGCGCCTCGCGCATCGTGCGGGCGACCAGCACCTCGTGCTGCAGCGCGGGCGAGCCGGCGAGAACGACTTCCTTGATCGCCACCTCGCGGTCGAGGAGCTCGTCATGAGCGCGCCAGACCCTGCCCATGCCGCCCCTGCCGACCTCGGCCAGCAACCGGTACCGGCCTGCGAGCAACCATCCCTCACATCGCGAATCCGACATGGCTCCAGCACTACCCACGGACGATCTCCCCATGCGGCACCGAACGCGGCCGCGACGGTCTTCGCCGATGTCTTCTTCCCCGAGTCCAGCACCTACGCCGGCAGCCTGTCGGCGTTCGCCACCTACGCGGTCGGCTTCGTCGCCAGGCCGATCGGCGCCGCCCTCTTCGGCCACTGGGGCGACAGGATCGGCCGCAAGGCTCGCAAGGCGACCCTGATCATCACCCTGGTCATGATGGGCGTGTCGAGCGCGCTGATCGGCCTGCTCCCCGGCACCGCCACCATCGGGGTGGCCGCGCCCGTCCTGCTCGTCATCCTCCGCATCCTGCAGGGCATCGCCGTGGGCGGCGAGTGGAGCGGCTCGGTGCTGTTGTCGATGGAATGGGGCGACCAGCGCAGGCGCGGCCTGATGGCGAGCTGGCCGCAGGTCGGCGTGCCCATCGGCCTCATCCTCGGCACAGAGGCGATGTCGCTGTTGGCGATCGCCTCGGGCGACGCGTTCAAGGACTGGGGCTGGCGCGTGCCGTTCCTGGCCAGCCTGGTTCTGGTCGGCGTCGGGCTCTGGGTGCGGGTGCGGGTCATGGAGACGTCGCTGCTCGCCCGGCTGCTCGAGACCCGGCAGGTGGCCAAGCTCCCGGTCGTCGAGGTGGTCAAGCGGCATCCCAAGGAGGTCGTGCTCAGCGCGCTCCTGCGGGCTCCGAGCAGATGCCGTTCTACACCACGTTCGTCATCACCTACATCACCTCCGAGACCATCGGGATGTCCAAGACGTTCGCGTTCGCCGCGGTCACCTGCGCGGCCGCCGTCGAGCTCTTCGCGATCCCGTACTTCGGCCATCTCAGTGACCGGGTGGGCCGCCGCAGGCTCTACGCGCTCGGCGCGATCGTGCTGGCGGTGGTCGCCTTCCCGTACTTCGCGCTGCTCAACACCGGCATACCGCTGGTGATCCTGCTGACGATCATGATCGTGCAGCTCCAGCACTCCACGGAGTACGGCCCGCAGGCCGCGCTCATCGCCGAGAGCTTCCCCACCGGCCTCCGATACGGCGGAGCCGGGCTCGGCTACCAGCTGGCCTCGATCGTCGCGGGCGGTCCCGCACCGCTGATCGCCACGTGGTTGCTGCACGACTACGGCTGGCAGGCCATCTCCATCTTCATGATCATCGGTGCGGCGGTCGGGCTCGCGGCCACCCTGGCGCTGCCCGATCGCTCGAAGATCGACATCTCGGACGACGCGGCGTACAGGTGACCGGCCTGTCGTGACCCGCGGGCACAGGCCAGGAGCACTCGCGACGCCGTCACTTCACGGCCCGCCGCCGGCGCGATCGGATCCAGTGAGGTGATCGTGCCGCGGGAGGGTGCGGCCGGCGGCGTCAGCCGTGCGCCCCTCGCGGTCGGCGCGTTCGCCGGATCCGCTGATGGCGGGCCGCGGTCACGATACGAGGCCGAGAGAGGCGATGAGGTCGTGCATCTCGTCGCGGTAGACAGCGGCCGGGTCGTGGATGAGGCGTAGGTGGCCGTAGATCTCCAGCGCCATGAGCCCGTGCATCCGGCCCCACACCCTCAGCGTCATCGCGATGCCTGCCGGTGGCAGGCCCGGGAAGTCCTCCCGGACATGGGCCACCAGGTCCGGGTCGAAGTCGGCCCAGCTGTAGGCACGGTCCGCGGATCGGCTCGCCCGGGCTGTCGGCCAGGCTGCGGCGACGAGGCCGATCAGTCCGCCGCAGGCGCGCGCCTCGGCTTGCTGGCCGGGGCCGTCGTCGGGCGCGCGGTAGCCGGGCACGGGGTCGCCGTAGATCAACCGGAAGCCTTCGGGGTTGGCCAACGCCCACGCGCGCATGGCCTGGGCCCAGGCCAGGATCCGGCCGCCTGGATCAGCTTCCGGCACCGCGTCGCGGGCGGCCTCCGCGGCGTCGACCGCCGAGGTGTAGACGTCGCCGATGAGCGTCGTGATCAGGTCATCGCGGGTGGCGAAGTAGCTGTAGATCGCGCCGGCCGTCATTCCCATCTCGCGGGCGATCGCGCGTAGCGAGATGGCGTCCGGGCCGCCGTCCGCCATGAGCTTCATGGCGATCGTCTTGATCTCGGCGCTGGTCTGGGCGCGTAGCCGGTCCCGGCGGCTCATCGTGTGGTCGCTCACACTTGACAGTCTACAGGGTTGGTTTAATCTACGTCGTGCGATGACTGAACACCGTGTAGAAACGAGACGGCATGTAGGACAGAGGCTGATGACCAGAGAAGGACTTCGTCTCGGGCTGCCCGCGCCGACCCAGCGCACCGTGGCGCTCGACGACACCATCGACGCCGCCCGACATCGGGAACGCGCTCGAGTTCAGGCCCGCACGTCGCAGGCTGGACGTCCGCCGCCGTCACCGCCGGCCGTGGCCTGATCCCCCTCGCCCGCAGGCCCGCTTCGCAACCACAGCGAACGTCCCCCACTGGAAGGAGCCAGCAAGTGAGCACCACCGAGGTGATCCTCGCCTACCTCGACATCTGGAACGAGCCGGACGCCGCCGCCCGGATGACCCTGATGAAGTCCGTCCTCACCGAGGACTCGCTCTACGCCGACCCCGACAACGCGGGCCTGCGTGGGCACGCCGAGCTGTCCGAGGTGATCGGCCGCGTCAGGGAGAAGCTCGGCGACCTGAGGTTCACCCTCGACACCGTGGTCGGCGTCCACCACGACCGCGCGCTGTTCCGCTGGAAACTCGGCTCGGTCGCCACCGGCTACGACGTCGTCGAGTTCGCCGGGGACCGCATCCGCAGCATCGTCGGGTTCTTCACCTGAGGCGCCCGTAGCACGGCTGGACCGCCACATGGGCCACCCCACCGCAACGACCGAGCGCCGGCAGAGGCTTTGACCGGTCCGAGGACGGCTTTCGCCCGTCGCCCTGCCGGCGGACGGCCGGCAGGGCCGAACCGGCCGAACCGGCCACCGACAGCGTGCCGTTCCCGGCAAGGCGCGCTGGGCTCGGCGATCGTCACGACATACCTGGCAGAACCCTCCGGGCTGGGATCGACCTATGCCCGAACCCCGGCCCCGGCACCCACACCCGTCGCGGCTGACGCCGCACGAGACAGGCAGGAGCACAAATGTCCACCCTTTCCGCCTCGCAATCGCCGGTCACCGTTGTCGGCCTGGGACTGATGGGCCATGCGTTGGCCGCGGCCTTTCTGACGAACGGTCACCCGACCACCGTCTGGAACCGCTCGGCCGCCAAGGCTGACGATCTCGTCGCCAACGGCGCCACCCTGGCCGACTCGATCAAGAGCGCGGTCGAGGCAAGCCCACTCGTCGTCGTCTGCGTCTCGGACTACGACGCCGTGCACGAGTTGCTGGACCCGGTCGGCTCCTCGCTGGCCGGCCGCACCCTCGTCAACCTGACCACGGCCAGTTCCACTCAAGCACGCGAGACCGCCGCGTGGGCTGCCACGATCGGCGGCGTCTACCTCGACGGGGCGATCCTTGCCCTTCCCCAGGCCATCGGCACCGCCGACGCCACGCTGCTGTACTCCGGCTCGAAGGCCGCCTTCGAGGAGCACCAGGCCACCCTGCAGGCACTCAGCGCGACCGGAACCATCTACCTTGATGAGGACCACGGCCTGTCTGCCCTGTACGACATGTCCATCCTGAGCATCATGTGGGGTGTCCTGAACGGCTTCCTGCAGGGTGCCGCACTGCTGGGCACCGCGAACGTCAAGGCCACGACTTTCGCGACCCTGGCCAGCACCGCGATCAACGTGACGACCGACTACGTCTCCGCCTACGCGCAGCAGATCGACGAGGTCAAGTACCCGGCCGCCGACGCCACCGTTGCCGTCCACATGGGCGGGATGGAGCACCTGGTCCAGGAGAGCGAGGCGCTCGGCGTCAGCACCGCGTTGCCGAATCTCTTCCTGGAACTGGCCCGACGCGCGGCAGCCGACGGCCACGCCGACGACAGTTACGCAGCGTTGATCGAACAGTTCCGCAAGCCCGCCGCCTGACCGCTTCCCTACGACCTCCCAACGACGGAACGAGAAGAGCCAGGGATCCGGATCACGTGATCCCCGGCTTCGATCGGGCCGGCCGCCTTCGCCGAGAGCTCTCGACAGCACCGCCTCCAAGGCCGGCCAAGCCTCATCCTCGCCGATCCCGGACCCAGGAGGACGGCTCCGCGGCTCTGTCCCAGCGCTCCCCCGATCGATCGGACCCATGTTTGTCGGAGAAGGGTCTTCAGTCCTTGAAGGAAGGGTGGCTGCAAGCCACCCCGCCCGGCGCCTTTACAAAGTAGATTTCTAACTGCCTGACCGGCGACCGAACGGCCCGCGGCCTGCTCGCCACCCCTGTGGCCACCCGGCCCCCCTTTCGGGCCATTCATATTGTCAGGCATGTCCGGGTAAGAACCCCGTATGAAGGTGACTGCGGAGGACTTCGGGGTGCTGCTCCTGCGGGTACCCATGGGACTGCTGCTCATGGGGCACGGCGCGCAGAAGCTGTTCGGATGGTTCGGCGGAGGAGGTCCCGACAAGACGGGCGAGATGATGACCGCCCTCGGCTATCCGGAGGGCAAGCTCGTCGCTCTGGCGGCGGGACTGGGCGAGCTCGGCTCCGGCGCGGGCATCGCTCTCGGCGCGGCCACGCCGTTGTCCTCGGCCGGTCTCGTCGCGACGATGACCAACGCGGTCGTCTCCGCGCACCTGCCGCAGGGACTGTGGGCACAGCACGGCGGGTTCGAGTACCCACTCGTGCTCGGCGTGGCCGCGACGGCGCTCGCCGTGCACGGGCCTGGCACGTTCTCGGTCGACGCCGCCCTCGGTTGCGAGCGCAAGGGACTCGCCGTGGGACTCGGGGCGCTCACCCTCGGGCTCGTCGCCGCCGCGGCCGTCCTCGCGCTTCGCCGGGAGAACGACGAAGACATCGAAGGAGCCCAGTAGGAGGCAGGACCTCCTGGCCGAGCTCGAAACCCTCTCCCCCGCCGGCACGCGTTCGCGCAGCCCCCGAACGCCACGCGACCCACCCCCCGCAGGGCGCGAGCCCGCCGAGGCGACACCGCCGAACCCGGCGCGAATGGGATGCGGAAAGCCCGGTCAGGCCTGTTTCGGGAGGGCGCGCCGGAAAGTGGGTCTTGCGCGGCGGCGCGGAGCACCTTACTCTCCGCGTTAGTTAGGAAGTCTTCCTAACTATCACCGCACAAGAGGACCTGCCGATGCCGCCTTCCTTCCGCCTGGCCCTGAGCGCCGCCGTCCTTGCCGCCATGGCATTACTCCCGACCTCCACAGCGTCCGCCACCACCGCTCGAGCCGAGACCCTGCTGTCCCAAGGGAAGCCGGCCACCTCCTCCTCGGTGGAGGCCTCCGGCTTCGAGGCGGCCAAGGCGGTGGACGGCGACGCCGCCACCCGCTGGGCCAGCGCCGAGGGCCACGACCCCGAATGGATCAGCCTCGACCTCGGCACCACCGCCGCCATCACCAGGATCAAGCTCACCTGGGAGGCCGCCTACGGCAAGGCCTACAGGATCCAGACCTCCGCCGACGGCTCCACCTGGACGGACATCTACACCACCAGTACCGGCAACGGCGCCACCGACGACCTGACCGTCTCCGGCAGCGGACGCCACATCCGGATGTACGGCACCGCCCGCGGCACCCCGTACGGCTACTCGCTGTGGGAGTTCGAGGTCTACGGCACCGCAGGGGGAAGCGACGCCACCCCGCCGAGCACGCCGGGCAACCTGCGCGCGACGGGCACCACCGCGAGCACCGTCTCACTGGCGTGGAACGCCTCGACCGACAACGTCGGCGTGACCGGCTACGAGATCTACCGCGGCTCCACCCTGCTCACCACCGTCACCGGCACCACCCACACCGACACCGGCCTCACTCCCTCGACCGGCTACACCTACACCGTCAAAGCCCGCGACGCGGTAGGCAACACCTCATCCGCCGCGGGACCCGTCACCGCCACCACCCAGCCCGGTGGGAGTGGCCCCGCCGTACCCTTCGGCAGCCACACCATCCCCTACGCCGCGGGGATGCTCAGGCCCTCGGGCGACCAGGCCACGCTGGACCAGAAGGTGATCGACTACTACAAGCGATGGAAGGCCGCCTTCGTCAAGCAGAACTGCGGCAACGGCTGGTACCAGGTCATCTCCCCCGACGCCGACCACCCCTACGTGGCCGAAGCCCAGGGCTACGGAATGGTGATCACCGCGACCATGGCCGGAGCCGACCCCGACGCCAAGAAGATCTTCGACGGCCTGGTCAAGTACATGCTGGCCCACCCCTCGTCGATCAACCCCGACCTCCTGGCCGCCGAGCAGAACACCTCCTGTCAAAGCGTCAACGGCACCGACGGCGCGACCGACGGCGACATGGACGTCGCCTACGGCCTGCTCCTGGCCGACCGGCAGTGGGGCAGCGCGGGGACCTACAACTACAGGAACCTCGCGATCAAGCACATCAACGCGATCAAGAAGGACGAGCTCAACCCCGGCACGAACCTGCTCAAGCTCGGCGACTGGACCAGCTCCGGCGACGAGTACTACTACATCTCCCGGGCCTCCGACTGGATGGTCGACCACTTCCGCGCCTTCAGGAAGGCCACGGGTGACACCACCTGGGACACCGTCCGCACGGCGCACCAGAACGTGATCGCCTCCCTCCAGTCGACCTACGCGCCGAACACCGGCCTGCTGCCCGACTTCGTGGTCAACACCAACACCACGCCCAAGCCCGCGCCCGGCAAGGTGCTCGAGGACCCGAACGACGGCTCCTACTGGTGGAACTCCTGCCGGGTGCCGTGGCGCATCGGTGACGACGCGGTGACCAGCGGGGACGCCAAGTCGCTGGCCGCGGCCCGCAAGCTCAACACCTGGATCAGGAGCAAGACCGGCGGCGACCCCAACAAGATCGCCATCGGCTACCGGCTCAACGGCACGCAGATCTCCAGCGGCAGCGACGCGGCCTACTTCGCTCCGTTCGCGGTCGCCGCGATGACCGACTCCGGCAGCCAGTCCTGGCTGGACGCCCTCTGGAACAAGATGCTCACCACCCCGATCGACACCGGCAGCTACTTCGCCGCGAGCATCCAGCTCCAGACCATGATCACCGTGTCAGGCAACCACTGGGTGCCCTGACATGAGGTGAATGTTCGTCGTCTCCCCGTGGTGGCGTGCCTGCCGTCGCCCGCCGTCCCCGCTCACGCGGCGACGGCGCAGGCCCTCCTGTCGTAGGACAGGCCCGCCACCACGTCGGCGGCGGACATGATCCGTCGACCGGCCCGGCATTCCCTGACGGCTGCGAGAACGTCCGGCCGGCCAACCGCTCGGACCTCGGCGGGGCCGGAGCGGCGGCCCCGGAACCCAGCGCCTCCCCGAACCAGTGGCCCCGGGCCCCGATCGGCGGGTACCGGGAGCCGAACGTCAGCCGGCGACGGCGGCGGTCGAGGTGAAGTCGACGATGTCGGGGAGCCGGAAGACCCTGCCCATGGCTCCCCAGTTCCCGTCGGGGATCTCGACCAGGTGCACCCAGGCGACCGGCCGGTCGTAGATCCGGCGCGGATCGTCCTCGGCCTCGGACAGGACGCGGGTGATCCGCTCGATCATGTCGGCCCGCTTGGCGTCGTTCAGGGAACCGGCGGGCACGCTCACCCGGACGACGTAGCGGGGGTGCTCCTTGTCGAGGACCTGCCGGCCGCCGACGAACCAGGCGTCGGGCTCGTTGAGCACGAGCCAGGAGATCTCTCGCGCGGCCGCGGTGTCGGGGGCGCCTTCGGCCAGCATCACCTCGGCCACCAGTTGCTCCTTGACCCGACGGCCGCGTTCGCCGCGCAACGCACCCTTGGGGGCGAACAGTTCCACGAAAGGCATGCAGCACTCCCCTGTAAGTACATAATTTGAACTGACTGGGTCCGACGCTAGACGAGTGAGTTCATTAATTCAACTCACTCGTCTGTCATGACGGAACCGCCCGTTCGCCTGGCGGGCGCCGCAGGACCCGCCCGCGGCCCTACCCGCCCTCAGACCAGGGGTCCTCCACGGTCGGGACCACGGGAGACAGCAGCGCATCAGCGTGCTCGCTCACCTCACCGCGCACCAGCCGGAAGACCCGGAACCCGTTCGGGTGGGCGCCCTCGTCATCCCACACGTGCAACAGCCCGTAGGAGCCCGGCGCGATCCGCCCGACCCGCTCGAACAGGCCGACGACGGCCGCGCCCCACCCTCCGTCGTGGTTGGGCTGCCCCGCCACGTGCAGGAACGGCGTGCCGTTCATGAACCGCAGGTCGACCAGGCCGTAATCGCCGAGTTCGGCCAGGCAGGCGCGGATCTCGGCCAGCCGCCGCTCCAGCAGTCCGTCCTGGCCGTCCTCGGCGCCCGCCGTCTCGCGGATCGTCACCCACCCGTGATACTCGAACATCCGCGCCCTTCAGATGGAGCCGACGCGCCGGTCGACGGCGTCCCCGCGCGGCCCGGAGGAACAGCCAGGCATCAGTCAGGAGCCCAGTACTTCTCGAGGGCCTTCTCCAGATCCCGCACCACCGGGCTCCAGGACGTCGTCAGCGTGTAGCGACTGACGCGGTGACCCTTGTAGGAGACCGTGTACTTGATGAAGTCGGCCCCCTGCGGCTGCGCCTCGGAGCGCCCCAGGCGCAGGCGCTTCAGGTGACCGCGCAGCGTCGCCACTTCCTTCCTGGTCAGGCACTTGTCCACGGTCAGCCCCGTCCGGCGGCTCAGCCGTGCGCACCCGTTGGTGTACACGATCACCCGATCGTCGAGCCCCGCGAATCCGCCCTGCTTGTGGAGCGTGACCAGCGTCTTCTTCGTGGGGGTCACCGCCTGTGCCGGCTGGGCGACGCCCGTCCCCAGGGTCAGCAGGAGCGCCGGTAGGAGCGCGATACGCCAGATCTTCATGTCTCTATGACGTACCGGCCGGGCGAACGGCTCAGTCCGCGAGAAAAAGAGTTGCGTGGGCTGCGGCCGATCCAGGACGCTCCTCGTGATGACGACCCAGAACCAGATCGACCATCCCACGTCGCGCCCGCTCGCCCTGATCACCGGCGTGGGGCGCACCGTCGGCATCGGCGCGGGAATCGCCCGCCGCCTGGCGGCGTCGGGCTGGGACATCGCCTTCACCTACTGGACCCCCTACGACGAGCGCATGACCTGGGGCGTCGAGCCCGGAGCGGCCGATGCGACCGAGACGGCCCTCATCGGGTACGGCGCGGCCACCGCGGCGATCGAAGCGGACCTCACCGATCCCGACACCCCCGCCCGGATCTTCGACGAGGCCGAACGCCGACTGGGCGAGGTCACCGCCCTGGTGATGTGCCACTGCGAGTCGGTCGACTCCGGCCTGCTCGACACCACCGTCGAGAGCTTCGACCGGCACTTCGCCGTCAACACGCGCGCCACCTGGCTGCTGATCCGCGAGTACGGCCGGCGCTTCCGCGGCGTACAGGGATCAGGCCGGATCATCAGCCTCACCAGCGACCACACCGTCGGCAACCTCCCCTACGGCGCGAGCAAGGGGGCCCTGGACCGCATCACCCTGGCCGCCGCCCACGAGCTCGCCCACCTCGGCGTCACCGCCAACGTCATCAACCCGGGACCGGTGGACACCGGCTGGATGTCGGACGAGGTCCGGGACGCCGTCCTGCCCCGAACCCCGCTCGGCCGCCTCGGCACCCCGCAGGACACCGCACACCTCGTCGACTTCCTGTGCTCGCCCGAAGGCCAGTGGATCAACGCCCAACTGCTGATGAGCAACGGCGGCTTCGCCTAGCGGGCGGCGGCGCGATCCGCGGCGACGTCGTTCGCCACGAGGTCGACCACCAGCCGGACGCCCGGCCAGTCCCAGCCGCCCGGCCGGGTCACCGCGTACATCCGGCGCCGCACGTCGAGACCGGCGAGCGGGACGAAGACCACCCCTTCCCGCTCCCTGATGAACTCCGGCACCAGCGCGACGCCCAGCTCCGCCGCGACGATGTCCAGCACTAGCTCCAGGCTGTCGGCCCGATGCACGACGACGGGCGTGAACCCGGCCAGCGCGCAGACCCTGGCCACGAGCTCGTCGTCGGCCTGGCCGCGCGAGTTGAGCACCCACGGCGACCGCGCGTGGACCGTGAGCGCCTCGCGGAAGTCCGCGGCCCCCGGCACGTGCTCGCTCGCCGGCACGGCCAGCACCAGCGGCGTCTCGCACAGCAGTCGCGAGGGGTCGTTGCACGTCCAGGGCACCAGGTTGTAGTCGTAGACGAAGCCCAGGTCGATGAGCCCTTCGTCGAGCAGCTTCAGAACCTCGTCGGGCTCGTGCTCGTGCAACTGCGGCCGCAGCGCGGGGTGCGAGTGCGCCAGGCGGCGGGCCACGGGCAGCAGATCCCTGGAGATGGCCCCGGCATAGGCCGCGATGCGCAGCACGCCGCTCGGCTCGGCCTGCGGGTCCAGCGCGGCGTGCGCCTCCGCCACGGCCGCGAGGATCCTTCTGCCGTGCTCGGCCAGTCTGCGCCCGGCGGGTGTCAGCCGAAGCCTGCGACCCTCCGGCTCGACCAGCGGTTTGCCCACCTCACGCTCCAGGGCGGCCAATTGCTGGGAGACGGCCGAGGTACCGTAGCCGGTCGCCGCGGCCACCGCCCGGAGCGTGCCCAGCCGTTGCAGCTCGACCAGAA
Organism: Nonomuraea sp. bgisy101; assembly: GCF_057708945.1. Classification (NCBI taxonomy): domain Bacteria; kingdom Bacillati; phylum Actinomycetota; class Actinomycetes; order Streptosporangiales; family Streptosporangiaceae; genus Nonomuraea; species Nonomuraea sp. bgisy101. The sequence goes on along the minus strand of NZ_JBYITD010000015.1, from coordinate 123,488 downwards.
CGCGGAGCAGTCGCGTGTCCATGCCTCCATTATCCGCCGTATACGGATATTTAATCCGTCATCACGTGGTGGACGCGGACAGTGGACAACCGGTGACATGTTCAGCATGACGAACACGACAACGCCGGCGTCCACCATCGGAAGGAAGGCCTCTCCTCCGCTCCCGAGAACGCGTGGCCGGGTAGGGGCCGCCGCGATGGCGGTGGGCGCGATGGCGAGCGTGCAGACGGCCGCGGCGGCCTCCACCGGGCTGTTCGGGAGCGTGGGGCCGGCCGGCAGCGCCTGGCTCAGGCTCTGCTTCGCCGCGCTGGTGTTCGTCGCCGTCGCCCGTCCGAAGGTGTGGGCGCTCCCCCGCGCCGACCTGGGCTGGTCGATCGTGCTCGGCGGGGTGACGGGGGCGATGACCGTGCTGTACGTGGAGTCCATCGCGCGTATCCCGCTGGCCATGGCCACCGCGTTGGAGTTCCTGGGACCGCTGGCGGTGGCCGTGCTGCGCCGTACCGGACGGTGGGGGCTGGTGTGGCCAGCGCTCGCGCTCGCCGGGGTGCTGGCGCTGACCCGGCCGTGGCAGGGGGGCGCGGACCTGGTCGGCGTGCTGCTGGCCCTCGGCGCGGCGTTCTGCTGGGGCGCCTACATCCTGCTCACCCAGCGCGTGGGCGAGCGGCTGCCGGGCGTCCATGGTCTGGCGATCTCGTTGCCCGCGGCCGCGCTGGCGACGGCGGTGGTCGGGCTCCCGCAGGCGCTGCCGGGGATCTCCGCGCAGGTCCTGTGGCAGGCCGCGGCGCTGGCGCTGCTGCTTCCCGTGCTGCCCTTCACTCTGGAACTGCTCGCCCTTCGCAGGCTGCCGAGCGCGGTGTTCGGCGTGCTGATGTGCCTGGAGCCCGCGATGGCGGTGCTGGTCGGTCTCGTGCTGCTCGGGCAGGTCCCCGCGACGGTACAGCTGGCCGGGATCGTGCTGGTGATCGTGGCGGGGGTCGGTGCCGGCCGCACGGCGAAAGCGTAGCGACCCCGGCGCCTTTACAAAGTAGATCTCTTGCGCGCGGCGGCTCAGGGTCGCGGCCCTCGACGGCCACGACCACCCCCTGGCCCGCGCACGCCGGGCGGGCCGGTGGCTACAGCGCGAAGGACTCTCCCCTGTGGTCACCGAGTTCGGTGACCGTGTCGAGCATGCCGGTCAAGGCGCTCCGCCTCGTCGATGCGCCCCGAGGCGAGGAGCAGCTCACCGATCCTCGCCGTACCGCCCTCGCATGCCCGCGGTGAACGCGGCCACCGAACGGGCGAGGGCACGCCCGTGCCGGTCACCGCAGCGCTCGAACAGCGTCAGAGCCTCCTCGACCGCCGCGGCGGCGCGTTCGTAGCGGTGCCGGTAGGCCTCGAGCAGCCCGATTCCGGTGAGCAGCGCGGCGGAGCCGCGCGTGTTGCCCGCCGCGCGGGTGGCCACGAGGGCCACCCGATGCGTTTCCGCCCAGTCGTCGTAATGCCCGCGGGTCTGGAACAGCGAGACGGCGCTGACGGCCAGGTCCCAGCAGAGCTCATCGAGGCCGAGGCCGGCGGCCTGTCTCACGGCGGCGACGAGGTTCGGGCGTTCGATCTCGTACCAGGACAGGGGGTCGCTATCGACGATCTCCGTGCCCGGCGGGTCCCATGGCGTGGCCGTCCCGTGCAGGACCGCGAAATCGCCGCCGTAGACGGCCCGGTGCGCACGCCTGACCAGCGACAGCCAGCCGCACAGCATGCGCGTGACCTCCGGCCGCAGATCGTATGCGCCTGCCGCCTCGCGGGTGTGGGCACGCACCGGATCGTGCACGCGGTAACGCAGGTGCCCGCTCGCCTGGAGGAGCCGGGAGCCGACCAGGCCGTCCGCGAGGTCGGGCGACCCGCCCATCGCGAGCACCGTCCAGCCGGGTACGTCGCGGCCGTCGGCCAGGGAGAGCGCGGCGAGAAGCCGCAGCGCGGCCGGATCGAGCCCCTCGGTGGCCAGCGCGATGCTGCCGCCCGCCGGCCCCGACCCGCCGGTGAGACCGGGCACGTCCGGCGGCAGCTGACGGGGGCGCGGCCACCGTGGCGCGTCGCCGAGGTCGATCGACGCGTCTTCCGTGAGGATGGCCTGTTCGAGGCTCCGCAGGCGCCGGCCCGGTTCGAGTCCGAGCTCCTTCACGAACGTCGTACGGGCCGCCTGGTAGACCGCGAGCGCGTCCGCCTTGGCACCGCATCGGTACAGTGCGAGCATCCGCAGCCCCCACAGCCGCTCGCACAGCGGATGCTTCTCGGTGAGCACGGCGAGTTCGGAGACGAGTTCCTGGTGCCGGCCGAGCTGTAACTCGAGCTCGAGGCATTCCTCGAGCACCGCCCTGCGCTCGCTCTCGATCGCGTTCGCCTCGACGTCCAGCCCGGCTCCATCGATCCCGGCCAGCAGCGGTCCTCGCCACAGCGCCAACCCTCGCCGCAGATGGGTCACGGCCGCGTGCTCCCGGCCCTCCGCGGCGGCCTTGCGGCCCGCCTCGACGTGCCGGCCGTATTCGAGCAGGTCGAGGCCGTAGGTGTCGAGCTCCAGCAGGTAGCCGCCCTGCCTGGTCCTGATCACCTCCGGGCAGCCGGCCGCCGCCAGCGCCCTGCGCAGGCGGCCCACGGTGTTCTGGACCTGCCTGCGCGCCGAGTCCGGCACCGGGTCGGGGAACGACACCTCGACCAGCCGACCGATGTCCACTGTCTCGTTGGCGTGGAGCAGCATGAACGCGAGCAGCTCGCGCTGCCGGTGCCCGAGGTCGAGCACCTCCCCGTTCACGGTGACCTCGACCTGCCCGAGAACGTGGAATCGCACAGTCATGTGGTCGCCCTCACCCCTTGCCGCTGACTGCGGCAATCGTGCCCGTTGGCGGAGGCTGCGGCCAGGTTTTTCCGCCCTGGCTTAAAAGCCCCGTTCACACGGATGATTGCCGGGAAAATGAGGCCACGATCGCGGTTCCTCTGGAGATGGTGATGCTGCGGATCCATTTCACCGGCGAGGATCTCGCCCGGACGCGGATCGCCCCGGCGGCCGACCCGCTGTGGGAGATCGCGCTGAGCATGTACCGCCTGGCGGGGCGCAGAGGCAGGGCCGCGTTCGCCGCGTGGCGGCACCGGGCCCGCGCCGATCTCGCCAGGCTCGACGGCCTGGCCTCCGTGAGGCAGGTCCTGTCGCCGCTCTTCCCGGCCGCCTCGTCCTACTTCCCCGACTTCCTCACCCCGCCCGACGGGATTCTCGGTTTGGAGGCGGGGGTGGACGCGGTGCTGTCCGCGCCTCGTCCGCGGCTCCGCCGGGAGCTGGACAAGCTGGCGAGCAGGACCGGAACGCCGTCATGGGCGTGGGGCCTGATCGACGGCCGCCGAGACGCCTTCAGCGACCTGCAGCGCGCTCTCCGCGGCTACTTCGAGACGGCCGTCGAGCCGTACTGGCACGACATCCAGGCCATGGTCGACGCCGACCGCGCCTTGCGCGGGCGGGCGTTCCTGGACGGTGGGATCGACCACATGCTGGCAAGCTTCCGCCCGACCGTCAGGTGGCGGCCGCCCGTGATGACGATGGACCACCCGGTGGACCGGGACGTCCATCTCTCCGGGAGAGGACTCGTGCTCATCCCCTCGTATTTCTGCTGGGGTGCGCCCGTCCCGCTGGCGGATCCCGCACTGCCGCAGGTGCTGGTCTATCCCGTGGAGAGAGACCAGGTGCTCGCCGCTCCGCGAGCGCGCCAGGCCCATGGCGCGGATGCCCGGCTGCTCGGCGCCACGCGCGCGGCGATCCTGCGCGCCACCGTGAACGGCGCGACCACGGGTGAGCTGGCCCAGCGCCACGGGATCTCACCCTCCAGCGCGAGCCAGCACACCCGCGTCCTGCGGGAGGCGGGACTGATCACCAGCCGCAGGTCGGCAGGCAACGTGATCCACACCATCACCGAGGTGGGCACGGCCCTGGTCGAGACGGCTAGGGCTCGCACGCCCGCCGCAGGGCGGCCCCCGCCTCGGTGACGGGCCCCAGCGACGGCACCCGGGCCGAGCCACTGCGCACGTGGGCGGCGAGCGCGGACCACGCGGCGCCCACGTCCTCCGCGGCCTTCGCGACCGCGTCGTCGCCTGATCGAGCGCCGTGCTCTCGTATCGCCTTCGCGGCGCCGTCGTAGGTTGCGGCGAGCTGGTCGGGAGCCCCGATCTGTTGCATTCCCTTGGCGGAGACGTCCCCGATCAGCCGGTGCATCGCCGAACACTCCCTGGCCACGTCCGCGCCGCTCCCACCGCACCCTGCGAGCAGGCCGGCGACGGAGGCGGTGACCACGATGGTCTTCTTCATCGTTTCTCTCTCCCGAGACAGCAGATCCAGGTCGAGGAGACCAGTGGGCCTTCATAACGCCGTCATAAGGCGGGCCGGCGGGCGCCGGTACGGGTGGGCGTCACCCCGGGAAGTCCACCCACGCGAGGTGCGGCTTGTAGCCCGCCGCCACAGGTTCGGTGTAGCGGAGCCTCTCCCGGATCAGCACCGTGCCGGCCCTTCCGCCGGGGCTCACGAGCCGGAACGTGGACGTGGGCGGCCCGGCCGTCTCCGCCTCGTGGCCGCGCATCACGATGATGTGGTCGTCGCCGTACCAGCCCTGGAACGAGCCTCGCAGCCTGTGGACGATCCGTCCGCTCACGGCGTCGACGACGCGGATCTCACGCGTGTCCGAGGTGTCGCCATCGCCGAGGCTGACGAACCGTCCGCCCGAGGGCGCGAAGACAGAGGTCGCCAGCGTTTCGAGGGAGCCGGCACCGGCGTAGACGCGGGTTCTGCGCCCGCTCAGGTCGAAAGCCGCGACGCCGGCGCCGTCTTCCAGCGTCGACAGCACACCCGTTCCTTCGCCGTTCCAGAAGAAGCGGCCGCTCAGGCCGACGTCCCAGCCTTCGACGAACCACGTGGAGCCGGCCGGGACCAGCCTGGGCCTGCGCTCGTGGACGTCGACGGTGACGAACCCGATCGTCTCGTAGGACTCGCCCCGCGACCGGTAGGCCGTGAGCAGGACGGTCCTGCCGTCAGGCGACCATTGCGCGGACGTCACGCCGACCGGCATCGCGACGGTGTACCTCTGGTCACGGGCCCGGTCGATCAGCACGATCCTTCGTGCCGGCTTGTACCGTTGGTGGCCCGGCACGCCCACCGCCCACCGGCCGTTCTTCGACACCGGCACCTGGCGGTACGGAGTCCTGACGAACCCGTCGCCCACCCGGAGATAGCCGATGTTCGCGTTGCCGGCGTCCTCGGTGAGGATGTATGACGCGAGCCGGCTCGGTCCTTTCACGTCGTCGAGTGTGGCCGAGGTTCCCGCCAGCCTGATCCGCGAACCCTGTTCCGCCTGCGCGGGCGCCGCTACCAGGCTCAGGGCGAGAACCAGTGCGACGGTCAGCTTGCCGTCCATGTCGGGCCTTTCCTTCGGGCCGTCCTGTGGATGAACAGTCTCGCGTGACCGCGTCATCGACCGGTCATAACGCACGGGCCCTGCGCTGCCGTCGTGGCTATGTGCGCAGGTCGATCGCCATGGGCTGGTGCGGCAGGCCGGCGTAGATCTCCACCTCGCCGTCGCAGCGCCAGCCCAGACGCCGGAAGTAGCCGACGTTGCGCAGCTGGATGTGGGCGACCATCAGCAGGCCGCCGTGTTCGGCCCCGGTCCTGACCGCGTATCTCACGAGCGGGGCGCCGAGGCCGTGGGCGCGGTGCTCGGGGAGGACCGCGAGCCGGTCGCCCTGCCAGAGGGCACCGGCCTCGTCGAGGGGGTAGAGCCGGACGGCCCCGCCGATCACCCCGTCCGCGCAGGCGACCACGTGGACGGTCAGCGGGTCGTCGTCGTGAGCGTCGCGGTCGGTGCCGTCGAAGATGTGCTGCTCGTCGACGAAGACGCGGTGCCGTACCGCGTAGTGGGCCGCGAGTTCCTCCGGGGTGGCGGCCGGGTGGCAGTCCGTGCCGAGCGTGCGCAGCATGGCCGGCTCAGGCCGCGGGAGGGGGGCCGATGTGGAGCAGGCGTTCCATGGAGCTCAGCCCGGAGCAGGCCTGGCAGCGGGCGCAGCCCGCCCTGGTGGTGGCGGAGGTCATGCCGCGCCTGGCCATGTAGGCGAGGACCTTGGCGTAGATCGGCCGCGTGTAGGTGCGCGGCGGCGGCCGCCAGCCGGCCATGGGAGTGCCGACGACCGGGCGCAGCGGCACGACGAACGGGTAGACGCCCGCGTCGACGGCCCGCTTGCAGCCGTCGATCGTCACCTGGGGGTCCTCCCCCATGCCGAGGATCACGTAGGTCGACACCTGTCCTGCGCCGAAGACGGAGACCGCCCGTTCCCACGCCCTGAAGTAGCCCTCGATGCCGGTGCGCGCCTTGGCGGGCGCGACGCGTGCCAGGACGTCCGGGTCGAAGGTCTCGACGTGGATGCCGACCGAGTCGACCCCCATGGCGCCCACCTCGTCGATCACGTCCAGGTCCGCGGGCGGCTCGAACTGCGCCTCGACGGGCAGCCCGCTGCTTTCCTTGACCGCCTGGCCGCAGCGCCCCACGTACAGGGCGCCGCGGTCGGGACCGCGCGTGCTGCCGGTCGTCAGCGTGGCGTCGACGGCGCCGTCGAGGTCGCGCGCCGCCACCGCCACCTCGGCGAGCTGCTCGGGGGTCTTGCGCGCGATCGTACGGCCGGCCGCGAGCGAGAGCCCGATGCCGCAGAACGTGCACTGGTCGTCGTTGCCCCAGTAGGCGCAGTGCTGCACGACCGTGCTCGCCACGGAGTCGAGGTGCAGGAGGGCGATCTGCCAGTACGGCACGCCGTCGGCGGTGGTCAGGTCGTAGAAGCGCGGTCGGCGCTGGGCGGACGCGTCGGCGAGCCGTACGCCGTCCCTGTAGATGCCGTAACCGTCGTCCTCGGCGCGCAGGACGTACGGGGAGTCCTTGGCGATGCCCTCTGTGGGCGCCGTGACGGGAAGCCCTTCGACCCAGAGCATCCCGCAGTCGGTGGGCCCCGCGCCGCCGGTGCGTCGTTCCATCTGCGTCTCGAGCCGCAGGCCGCGGGCCTGGAGGTCGAGGACGAGCTCGCTGACATCCGTAGCCGTCACGACAGGCACCTCCCGTGCCTACGACCAGATCCCCCGATTCTACCAAAATGGGATCGGCGTTAACTTTCCGACGCGAGCGCCCGCCGTGCCTGGTCGACCGCGGCCAGCCAGGCCTCACGCGAGGTGAACTCCTCCACGCGGACCGCCTCGCCGGTGACTTCCAGCCGGTAGGTGATCACGGGTTCGGCGACCACCGAGCGGACCATGACGGTGCCGGTCGGGACGTGCACGTCCACCCACCGCGCCGAGCCGCCGCGCCAGGCCGCGTCGTCGGGCTCCTCGAGGACCGCCCACTCCTGGCCGGCCGCGCGGGCGCGGTCGACCGCCTGCTCGCGGTAGGAGGTGAGCAGCTCGCGGAACCGCTGTGACATCGCTGCCTCGATCACCAGCTGGGGGTCGAGGCCGTCCAGGGAGACGCCCACGTCGTCGAGCCAGCCGCGCATCTCGCCCTCTGCGGCGGCCAGGGCCGGGTAGTCGCCGGCGCGTGCCAGGCGCCGGGCGAGCGCGCCCACCATCTGCAACGCCCGCTGGTAGCGGTCGGCGTCGATCATCGCCAGCGGGAAGAGCCTGTCCTCGGCGGCTCGCAGCCGCCGGGCGAGCTCGGCGTACTCCGCGGGGATCGGGCTGCTTGGCAAGGCTTCACTCGTTCACTATCGTCAGTGTGACAAGTCGGATCCTAGACGTCATTCGGGTGATTCGCCAGAACGGCGAAGGGTGGACCCCGTGAACAGGACTGCGGTGGCCGGTCGGGGGGCGGCGTGAAGCCGGCCGTGCGCGTGCTGCGCGACACCTACCTGGACTCCGTCCTCCAACTCCTCGGCGCCCGGGCGATGGGCGGCACCGACGGCGTGGAGTGGGCGACGGCCCTGATGGCCACCGCGGCCAACCTGGACGCCCTGCGGCAGGAGGGTTTCGACCCGCCCGAGGCCTCGCCGTACGATCTCATCCTCGCGGTCCGGGCGACGGACCCGGAGGCCGCTTTCGCGGAAGGTGAGCGGGCGATGTTCGGCGCCCGTGAAAGCGGCCGGGCCGAGGAGAGCCCGCGCTCGCTCGAGGAGGCGCTGGAACGGCAGCCGGGCAGCACCGTCGCCGTCGTCTCCGTTCCCGGTGACTACGCCGCGCTCGAAGCGCACAAGGCGCTCGGTCACGGCCTGGACGTCCTGCTGTTCAGCGACAACGTCTCCGTCGGCGACGAGATCGCGCTCAAGGACCACGCGGCACGGCGGGGCCGCCTGCTCATGGGCCCAGGCGCGGGCACGGCGGTGATCGACGGGGTGGGGCTGGGATTCGCCAACGTGGTGCGTCGTGGCCCCGTGGGGGTCGTCGCGGCGGCGGGCACAGGGGCACAGGAGGTCATGTGCCTGCTCGACCGCTGCGGCGTCGGCGTGTCGCAGGTGGTCGGCGTGGGCGGTCGCGACCTGTCTCCCGAGGTGGGCGGGCGCATGGCGGCGCGAGCCGTCCGGATGCTCGACGAGGACCCGGAGACGGAGCTGATCCTCCTGGTGTCCAAGCCGCCCGACGAGCAGGTGGCGCGTCGAGTGATGGCGGCCGCGCGGGCGACGCCCCTGGTCGCCAGCCTGGTCGGCGTGGGCGGCGAGACGCTCGAAGGCGGCGTGGTCAAGGCGCTCGGCGTCCTGGGCAGGCCGGTGCCGCCCTTCGACCTGCATCGCGGACCGAGTGTGGAGGAGGCCACCGCCCGCCTCGCGCCGGCGCGCACCACGGTGCGCGGGCTGTTCTCCGGCGGCACGCTCTGCTACGAGGCCCTCGTGGTGCTGAGCGGCGTGCTCGGTCCCGTCTGGTCCAACACCCCGATCGACCCCCGCTACGGCCTGCCCGCGCCACCGGGTCGCCACGTCTGCCTGGACCTGGGCGAGGAGGAGTTCACGAAGGGCAGACCGCATCCGATGATCGACCCGGGGGCCCGGATCGAGCTGCTCCGCGAAACCGGGCCCGACGTCGCCGTGGTGCTGCTCGACGTCGTCCTCGGCCATGGCTCGCATCCCGACCCCGCCGGGATCCTGTCGCCGGAGCTGGCCCGACTGGACGGTCCGCAGGTGGTCGCCTACGTCCTGGGCACCGAGCTCGATCCCCAGGGGTATCACGACCAGGTACGCAAGCTGGCCGCCGCGGGATGCGCGGTCACCGCGACCGCCGCCCGCGCGGCACGCGCCGCGGCGGCCATCGCCACCAGGAAGAGCACCTCATGAGCCGCGTCGCGCTCCTCACGTACTCCACCAGACCGCGCGGCGGAGTCGTCCACACCCTCGCCCTCGCCGAGGCGCTCGCCGACCTGGGCGTCGACGTGCACGTCTTCGCCCTGGGCGAGGAGGCCTTCTTCCGCCCGCTCAAGGTGCCGTTCACGCTGTTCCCCGTCACGGTCGAGGGCGACTCGCTGGAGGAGAAGGTCTTCGCCTCGGTGGACGCCATGGTCGCCGGGCTGGCGAGGGTGGCGGGCGAGTTCGACATCCTCCACGCCCAGGACTGCATCACCGGCAGGGCGGCGCCGCAGGTGCACGCCCGGGTGGTGCGCACCGTGCACCACGTCGACGACTTCACCACGCCGGCCCTCGTCGACTGCCAGCGCAGGGCGATCCTGGATCCGGGCCACGTCCTGGTCGTCAGCGAGCACTGGCGCGACGTGCTGCTCCGGGACTACGGCGTCGCCGCCCAGGTCGTGCGCAACGGCGTCGACCCGGCCAGGTTCCCGCCGGTCGGCACCCGGCGGAGCGCCGCCCTGCGCGCGTCCGTGGGGGCGGCGGGCCGGTTCCTGCTGCTGGCGGTGGGCGGCGTCGAACCGCGCAAGGGCAGCAAGACGCTGTTCCGCGCCCTGGGCCTGCTGCGGGGTGAGCGGCCGGTGCTGGCGATCGTCGGCGGCCAGTCCTTCCGCGACCACGAGGCCTACCGGCGCGAGGCGCTGGCCCTCCTGCCCGCGCTCGGCCTCGACGTGGTGCAGGTGGGGACGGTCTCCGAGGATCGGCTGGCGGCGTGGTACCGCACTGCCGACGCCCTGGCGTACCCTTCGATCGAGGAGGGGTTCGGCCTGGCACCGCTCGAGGCGCAGGCCTGCGATCTGCCGGTCGTGGCCAGCGATCTGCCGGTGTTCCGCGAGTTCCTCACGGACGGCGTGGACGCCCTGCTGCCCGCCGTGGGCGACCCCGAGGCACTCGCGGCCGCCCTGGAGCGGATCATGGCCGACGAGGCGCTGCGCGCCACCCTCGTCGCCGGTGGCCGCCTGGTCGTGCCGCGGTTCACGTGGGCGGCCTGCGCCGCCAGGCACGTCGAGATCTACCGCTCCATCGTGTGATCGTGGCCGGCGGGCCTGCCGGCCAGCAGCGCCGCCCGCTCGCGCACCTGCCCCTCGACGGCGAGCACCTGTTCCAGGGCCTCGAACCAGCAGAGGTAGTACCGGGCGTCCGGCCGGGCCGCGATGCGCGCGATCAGTGCCCTGCGGAAGTCCTCCCAGGCGAAGACGCCCGCCTCACTGGCGGCCACGGCCAGGCCGAACGCCCTTCCCTCCCATGGCTCGGCGAACACCAGCTCGCCGTTGGAGCGCGGCGGCGCGGCCGGGCTGTCGACGTCGAGCCGGACGGGGAGCGTCATGGCGTCACCTGGGCCACGCCCACCATCGCGTCCCGCGTGACGAGCGGCACGAGCTGTTCCTCCGAGAGTCCTTCGGTCCCGGCCGGTCTGGAGGGGAGCACGAAATAGCGCACCTCTGAACTGCTGTCCCAGACCCTGACCTCGACGTCGTCCGGCAGCCGCAGCCCCATCTCGGCCAGGACGGCGCGCGGCTCGCGGACCATCCTGGCCCGGTAGGCGGGATCCTTGTACCAGGAGGGCGGCAGGCCGAGCAGCGGCCAGGGGTAGCAGGAGCAGAGCGTGCAGACGACCACGTTGTGGACGGCCGGCGTGTTCTCCAGAACCACGATGTGCTCGCCCTGCGGTCCCTTGAACCCGAGCTCGGCGACGGCGGCGGTGCCGTCGGAGAGCAACCGCTCCTTGTAGCCGGGATCCGTCCACGCCTTCGCCACGACCTGCGCGCCGTTCAGCGGCCCGACGTCCGTCTCGTACATCGCGATGTACTTGTCCATGACCGCCGAATCGATCAGGCCGCGCTCGACCAGCAGCTGCTCGAGCGCCTCGACGCGCAGCTCGATCGGCACCCGTTCATCCGTCATGGCGCCTCCTCCAGGTAGTCCTCGTAGAGGTCGACGTGAAGCGCGAACGGCTCGGCGTCGGAGCCGAACAGCTCGGCCGAGCCGAAACGCACCGTGTACACCCACTGCGGGTTCTCCCCCTGGAAGTGGGCGTTCGTGTCCGGCAGCACCTGCGCGGGCTGGACGATCACGACCTCGCCTGTGTGCCCCATCACGTAGCGCGGCAGCCGCGTGTGCCCTGGCGGGTCGAAGGCCCTGGCGCGTACGGCGGAGCCCACGGCGAACCGGGGCGCCGACGAGACCTCCCGGAGGGAGCCCGCGGCGGCCGGGGCGTAGTCCGGCTTGTTCGGCTCCGGCGGCCCAGGCTCCTCGGCCGAGCCCCCTGACAGGTTGGCGGCACGCGCCTCCACCGTCCCCTGCGCGATGATCGAGCTGTCGAGAAGCAGGTTCTCCGCGCCGTGCAGCCAGCGGCCGTAGTAGCCGTCGTCCAGGTAGTCCCGCCGGTCGAGCCGGTTCATCGCGTGCCGGAAGGCGTCGAGGTTCGTGCCCGACAGCCGTATCGACAACACCGCGAGCGCGAAGGCCCTGGCCTGCCATCGCTCGGCGAAGACCGGCTCGTCGGGTCGGGGCACGGGCGCGGCTCCCCAGCCCTCGGTGCCTCCCATGTCGTGGATACCGGTGGCCTTGCTCATCGTCGCCTCCCAGCCGCCCCGCCGGGCGAACGCGCTCTCACCTGGCGTCGGGCGGTGCTCAGACCGTCCAGGTGTTCAGCTGGAACGCGCCTTCCTTCCACGCGGTGAGCGCGGCGTCGAGCACGTCGAGCGGGTTGAACGGTGTCACGCCGGGGATCAGGTCGTCCTCGCGGAAGCCGTAGAGCGCGCCCATCGCGAAGCGGCAGGCGTAGATGTTGGCGCCTTCCTTGATGAGGGTCTTGATCTGGTTGTTGATCGCGAGGTGCCCGGGGAACGCCTCCTGGCCGACGCCGGGGTAACCCCGCGTGCCCGACGCCAGCAGCACGCCGGGGCCGTACAGGATGATGTTCACGTCGAAGCCCTTGCGCACCAGGCGCGTCGAGGTGAGCAGGTTGACGAGGGCGACCGAACCCTCGTACGGGACGGTGTGGATGAAGACGTAGGCCTTCTGCCCCGGCTCGGCCCGCACGTCGGCGAACACCTTTTCCTCGGTGTCGTACAGGGTCTCGCCTTCGGCTGGCAGCTCGGTGGTGACGGTCTTCGGCATGGTGACCTCCTTGACTAGACGGCCGGGCCGGCGGGCGTCGTCGGCTTGGGCCAGTGCCGGCGGTGGCTCCCGGGCATCGCGGCCAGCAACCTGCGACGGACCGGCCAGGGTGTGAGCCGATAGATCGGGACGAAGATCCTGCGCCAGAAGAAGGAGCCGCGGATCGGCGGCGGGGTCCTGCCGTGGGCGCGCGCCACCCGCGCCTGCGCGTCCCTGAGAAGGTACTGCTGGGCGTTCTCGCGCAGCCACCGGCTGATCACGTCGACACCCCGGCCTGCGCGGCCGTCACGATGGGCTCGTTGAGGGCGCCGATCGGCGGCGAGTAGACGTTCTCCATCGAGGCCAGGTCGTGCAGGGTGATGCCCTTCCTGACCGCGAGCGCCAGGAAGTCGGCCCGCTCCTTGATCCCTTCGCCGCCGACCATCTGCGCGCCGATCAGGCGCAACGTCCGCGGCTCGGCGAGGAGCTTGACCGTGACCGGCCTGACGCCGGGGAAGTAGCGCGCTCTGGAGATGCCCGTCGCCTTGCCGACCACGTGCGGGACGCCCAGCGCGGTGGCCGCCACCTCGCCCAGCGCCGCACCGCCGATCATCCACGTGCCGGCGACCATTCCCCACGGGACGTAGACCGGCTGGTACGCGCGTTCTCCGCCCGCGGCGTTGGTGCCCGCCACCTTGCCCTGGGCGTAGGCGTGGCTGCCGGTGAGCCCCTGCAGGGGCAGCCCGCCCACGCCGTGCGGGATCTCGCAGACGTCGCCCGCCGCCCAGACGTGCGGAGCCGACGTGCGCATGTGGTCGTCGACGACCAGGCCCCCCGTCGAGCCCGTCCTGAGCCCGGCGGCCACGGCCAGCGCGTTGTTCGCCACCTTGTGCGTGGCCACCACGACCAGTTCCGCGGGCAGCTCGCCATCCGTGGTGGCCACGGTCCTGACGTGACCCTCGCGGTCGCCGGTGAATCCGAGGAGCCTGGTGTCCCAGTGCGTCGTGACGCCCATCTCGGCCCACGACTCCTGGACGGGGGCGACGATGTCGGGATCGCACAGCTCGCCGAGCGCCCACGGGTGCGGGTCGATGACGTGCGTGTCGATGCCGCGATGGGCGAGGGCGGTCACCATCTCCAGACCGAGGGGGGAGGCTTCGACGACGACCGCGTGCCGTACGTTGTCGAGGATCTTGTCCCACTCCATGGCCCTGCGGATGTTCTTGACGTAGTAGAGGCCGCCGAGGTCCTCACCGGGCACGCCGGGGGGCTGGTAGTCGAAGCCGGTGGCGATGATCAGGGCGTCGTAGCCGCTCTGGCCCTCGCCCTCGACCTGGACGGTCCGTGACTCAGGGTCGAAGCCCAGCACCGTCGTCTCGTACCTGACGTCGATCCCCGCGTCGGCGTAGGCCTGCTTCTCGGCCAGGAACAGCGACGTGAAGTCCGGGATCTCCTTGCCGTGCACGTACGGGATGCCGCACGGGCTGTATCCCACGTCCTCGAACGCGGTGTAGACGATCACTTCCGCCGAAGGCGCGGCGGCCTTCGCCGCACCCGCCGCGCCGATGCCGGCGGCGCCGCCGCCAATGATGACCATCCTCCGTGCCATGGACTCAGCTCCCGCCCGTACGGCACAATATCCATACATTATAGAGGACTTCACGTTGACTATCCTGCATGGCGCTTCGTGATGTCAATGACGAGGGGATTTCATGACCGAGGGTCATCAGGTCGACGAGATCGTCAGCCAGATCGGTCCCAAACTGCGCGCGCTCCGTACGGCGCAGCGCCACTCCCTGCAACAGCTGGCCACCATCAGCGACGTGTCCGCCGCCGCCATCCACAAGATCGAGCGCAACGGGATGGTTCCGACGATCACCACGTTGCTCAAGCTCGGGACGGCGCTCGGCGTCCCCGTCCGCTACTTCGTCGAGGAGGACGACCAGCCGCCGGAGCCGGTGCACTACACGCCGAGCGATCGGCGCCCCACCGTCTACACGCCGCACGAGGGCCTGGCCCTGGCCGGGATCACCGGTTCCTACCGGCAGTTCCAGACGGCCGCCGCCATGGCGACGGTCACACCCGGCGCGTCGAGCGGCGCCAAGCGCATGCAGCATCCGGGCGAGGAGCTGGTCCACGTCACCGAGGGCACGCTGACCTTCCAGGTGGGCGATCAGACCTTCTCGCTGTCCGCGGGCGACTCCCTGCACTTCTCGGGCGAGGTGCCGCATCGCTGGGCCAACGACGGCGACCACCCGGCCAAGGCGATCTGGATCGCCCTGCGCAACGGCTAGAGAGCGCCCGCCTTGGGCGCCCCCGTCAGCCGCAGTGGCCCCAGCCGCTGATCCACTCGGCCTTGGAGCGATTCCCGAAGGGGAACCGCCCGACCAGCTGACCGCCGAACTTGACGCACTGGCCCTTGGCGTGCAGGTAGGTGGGACCCGCGTAGCTCCGGTAGCCCTTGTCCCGGGAGAGCTCATTGTCACCGGACCGCCGAACCGTCGCCGCGATACTGTCCGTCCTGAAGTCCTTGTCACGGCGGGTTATCACGCAGTTGTAGCCGGTCGACGTGTTGTAGTACAGGTACACCACCCCGGCCACACGGCCCGCGCCGGAATCCCGAATCTTGTGGGACTCCTGGAGGTAGAAGCCCGCACCGCAGGAAGGACCCTTGACCGGCTCGGCGTGCGCGGGTGCCGTGGTGACGACCGCCCCGGCGAGTGCGACCGCACCGGCCATGGTTCCGGCCCTTTTCATCACCTGCATGGGACTCCTCTTCATCTTCTTGGCGGGACGACCTGGTCAGTTCCGCGATCTGCCGGCCGGGCCGCGCCTGCGGTTCCGGTACGGACCATCAGGGTGCCCGAGGCGGGACATCGACCACGAGTGGCAGGACTGCCTCGATTCGGCAGGATGCTGCCACGCATCATGCCGGGCTGCCGCCGGTGCTCCATCGGGCACGGCGTGTCCGCCGGCGAGCCCCACCCCGGGAAGACGCTCCTAACGCGTGGTGTGGCGGAAGGTGATCCGGGGCGGCTCGCGCAGCGTGTTGGTGACGTAGCAGACCCGCTGCGCGGCCTCGATGAGACGTTCCGCCTGCTCGCCGGTCAGGGTGGAGACGATCTCGATCGCGATCTCGCTGTAGCGCGGCCCGTCGTAGGTGCCGGTGACGCTCACCTCGACCGCGGCCGGCTCCTCACCGCGTTTCCTCGCGCTGTGCACCAGCGCGAGCGCGAAGCACGACGCGATGGCCGCCAGCAGGTAGTCCGTGGGCTGCGGTCCCGTGTCGGTGCCGCCCGCGCTCTCCGGCTCGTCGACCGGCAACCGGAAACCACCGGCGGTCACGGTGACCCGGTATCCGCCCCGCCACCGGGCGCCGACCGTGCGCGTGCTCATCGGGCCTCCGCCAGGGCCAGCAGCGCCGCCTGGAACGCCGCCAGTGGCGCCGTGGCCACGCCCGCGCCGATCTGGCCGGATCCGTCGCGGGCGTGCAGGACGCCGGTGTTCACCTGCGGCGTGATCCCGGTCTCGACGACCTTGCGCACGTCCACGCCGAGCGGCGTGCCGCGGAAGTCCGTCACGGGCAGCTTGAACCTGGTGCTCTCCGCCGCGCAGATCCGGCGCATGTCGCCGGTGACCCGGGCGGCGTCGGCCATCGTCCCGCCCAGGAACGCCGCCACCGCCGGCGAGCCCGCCGTCGCCGCGCCGCCCAGCCCGACCAGCTCGAGCACGGCGCTGTCGCCGATGTCGGGCGCGCCGTCTGGTGGCCCGTACCCGGCGTGGAACAGCGCGGCCTCCACCGGCGGGCTGTCGGTGACGAACCACCGCCGGTCCCCCGCCAGCTTCACGCCGTACGTGGTGCCGTTGCGCGCCATGGTCGTGACGATGCTGGAGCCCGCCACGCGCTCGGCCGACATGGTCAGCGCCTTCGCGCCGGCCATCGCCATGGTGAGGAAGAACAGGTGGTTGGCCGACAGGTACGCGGCCAGCGGTACCGCGTCGTCGAGCGCGGCGATCGCGGGCAGCATCGAGCGCAGCAGGAGGTTGGTCGACGCCTGGACGCGCATGTGCACGTCGTCGCCCATCTGCACGCCCTGGGCGGCGATCGCGAACGTGTCGATCGGCCCCGTCCGCGACACGATCTCCTTGAGCAGCGGACCTGCCACCGTACGGAGGAAGACGAGCCGCTCGACGGCCGCGGCCGACTCCCTGCCGAGCCAGGCCACGTCTCCGGGACCCTGGCCCAGCGGGGCGAAGGCGCGCGTGCCTCCCGCGGGGTTGTCCACCACCCAGACCGGCATGCTCGGGCCGAGTGCCGTCGCCAGCGGCACCACGCTGTCGTGCTCGTTGGCCGCGGCCAGCTCGACCTGTCCGCCGGTCAGCGCCCTCTCGGCTCCTGCCAGGTCGTCGGCCCAGCCCTCGGCGACGACCGCGGCCCGCATCGAGCGCCGCAAGGGGTCGCACACCGCCTCCCAGACGATCGGCGGCCCGGCGTGCAGGATCGTGCGGTCGCCGATCCCGGGGACCACGTCGATCGCCGGGCGGACGTCGACCACGGAGGGAACCTCCCTGTCGAGCCTGCCCGTCACGTCGGCGTTCGCGCTCTCCAGGTCGGCGGAGTACAGGTCCGTCAGCGCTCGCACCAGCACCGGATCGCCGCGCGCCGGCGGTCTTGCGTCGACGTGGACCACCGCCGCTCCCTGCGCCGCCACCGCGTCGGCGAATGCTCGCAGCCCCAGATTGACGACCTCCATCGTCGCCACCTCCTCAGCGTCCTGCCAGGCAGGCGGCGCGGGCGCGGATGGCGTCCTGCGCCGCGTGGAGCGCCGCGCGGCGGGCGGCCGCGTCCTGACTCAGCTCGGCGGCCTGGTCGCGGACCCCTTCGACCATCGGCATCACGGCCTGCGGCGCGGCCCCGCCCAGGCCGGTGCGCGAGGCGACCAGGGCCTCCGGCGTGAGCCTCACCCGCAGTTCCTCGTCGTCGAGCGACCAGCAGGCGCTGACGACCTCGGTGGCCGCGCGCGCGATCGCCGCGGCGTCCAGCGCGCCGCTCTGCCGTACGGCGTGCTGGACGACCCGGTGGGCGGTGCGGTAGTCGGCGCCGAAGCGCCGCATGAGCAGCTCCGCGAGGTCGGCGGCCTGGGTGAAGGCGGTGTCCAGGGCGCCGCGCATGCGCGCGGTGTCGGCCTCGAGCGTGCGGACCACGCCGGTGGTGAGGCGGGTGGTCCTGTGGGCCAGGTCGAGGGAGCGCGGGAGCTCGCCGTACAGGTAGATGAGGTTGTCGCTGCGGGCCGACGGGGTCTTGATGACGGCGGTCAGGCCGGTGAGGCGGCCCAGCATGACGCCCGCCGTGCCGCGGACGACCGTGAGGGAGTACGGGTTGCGTTTCTGCGGCATGACGACGCTCGGGCGCCCGTACCCCTCGGCCAGCTCGACGAAGCCGAACTCGGCGCTGGCGAAGATCTCCAGGTCTTCCGCGAGCTTGTCCTGGGTGAGGATAAGGCTTGTGGCCGCGGCCATCACGTGCGTGAACGGGTCGGTCTGCCACATGGCGTCGCGGGTGTGCGTGATCGCGTGGTCGAAGCCGAGCGCCCGGGCGGTCGCGTCGCGGTCGTCGAGGATGCGCGAGCCGTTGGCGGCCCCCGACCCGGCGGGGCTGGCGTTGACGTGCCCGAACTCGGCGAACAGCCGCATCGCGTCGCGGAGCACGGGGTCGGCGAAGGAGAGCAGGTAGTGCCCGAACGTGGTCGGCTGCGCCTGCTGGAGGTAGGTGTAGTCGGGCATCAGGGTGCCGAGGTGCCGCTCCGCCTGGTCGGCGAGGCACGCCGCCAGGCCGGCGGCGTCCTCGACCAGGTCGAGGATCTGCCCTCGCACCCGGATGCGGAAGGCGGTGCGCACGGCCTCGCGCCGGGTCCGCCCTGCCCGCAGCCACCCCGCGTCGTCGCCGATGCGTTGTGTGAGGTGACGTTCGCGAGAGGTGTACGGCTCGCCGTCGCGGGGGTCGTAGCCGACGGCCTCGGCGGGCATGGCGGCCAGGTCGAGCAGCGCGCCCAGCAGCGGGCCGCGCACCCTGGTGGGCAGGACGTCCCGGTCGGCGAGCTCGACGCCGTGGGCCAGGTCTGCGAGGCCCAGCGCGGCGTGCAGCCAGGGCGCGTCGGCCGCCTCCCACGCGTAGCCCGCCGCCACCAGCTCGTCCGCGGGCCCGCCGGTCATGTCGCCGCCCTCGCCAACAGGTCCAGCGCGGCGGGAAGGCCGCCGGTGTGCCACAGCACGAGAGGAGTCCGCGTGGCGGCCCGCAGCCGCGCGGCGGCGGCCAGCGTCTTCGTGCCGTACTTGGCGTCGACCAGCACGCCGTCGGCGCGCAACGCGGCCAGCATGGTGCGCACGTCCTGGTCGTCCGCCGGACCTGTCGCGTCGATCAGTTCCCAGCCGGCCACCCCTTCGTGGCCCATGCGCGCGACCAGGCCGAGGATCTCGCTCCGGATCTGGGGCAGCGGCCGGCTGACCGACACGCCGTAGACGCGCCACTTCGCCGCGATGGCGGCCCTTCCGACCAGCAGTCCGGCGATCGACGCCCCCGATCCCACCGGCAGCACGACGATCGCCTCGTCGAAGGCCAGCTGCGCGGCCAGCTCCTGCGCGGCATGCGAGAAGCCGAGCGCGCCGACGGGAGTGGCGCCGCCGCGCGGGATCGCGTAGGGAGTGCGGCCGTGATCACGCAGGTGCGCCGCGCGCTCGCCGATCAGCTTGTCGAGCTCGGTCCTGTCCGCGCCGGTGAGGTGCACCTTCGCTCCCGAACAGCGCACCAGGTCCAGGGTGGCGGGCGCCTGTTCCCCGGCCGTCCCGGAGACGAGCACCTCGCATTCCATGCCGCAGACCGACGCCGCCAGCGCCGCTCCCGCGACGAAGTTGGAGGCCGGGGAACCGCCCGTGACCAGCACGTCCGCGCCACGTGCCAGCGCATCGCCAAGGAGGTACTCCAGGGCGCGTGCCTTGGCGCCTGCGAGCCCGAACCCAGTGAGATCATCCCGTTTGAGGTACATGCCGGCGAACCGCTGGAGCGGCGTGGGCAGCAGGGCCAGGCGGCGGCGCGGCGGGTTCATCGCTGGACTCCTGGAGTGCCGCGGGCGACCACCGCGTCGACCATGGCCGCCGCGGTGGCGAGTTCGGGGCGTGCGGTCCAGCGAGCGAGGCGGGCCGGGTCGGCCACGCCGCTGGAGGCGAGCGCGGTCACGAGGTCGGCGTCCGCGTGGAGCGCCTCCTGCATCAGCTCCTGGGCACGGTGCTTGCCCAGGTGCCTCGACAGCTCGGCGAGGACGCGTTCCGACGCCCAGCTGGTCTTCCCGAGGTTCTCCCTCATGCGGTCGGCGTCGACGACCAGGCCGTCGACGAGGTCGGCGGCGAGTGCGGCGGCCGTGCCCGCCGCGAGCGCGACATCGGGCAGCGCCGCCCATTCGGCCTTCCAGGCACGTCCGTCCCGCTCGTGCCCGCCGGTCATGCCTTCGACCAGGACGCTCGACGCCGCCCTGGCGAGCCTGGCCAGCGTGTCCAGATGCTCGCTGGTCTCGGGATTGCGCTTGTGCGGCATGGTGATGCTGCCGACGGCGTCCTGCGCCGTACGCTCCGACAGCTCCGCGATCTCCGGTCGCTGCAGCTCGTAGACCTCGTCGCCGATGCGGGCGAGCGTGGCCGCGACCATGCTCAGGACCGTCCCGAACTCCGCCACACGGTCGCGCGCCGAGGTCCAGGAGAGGAGCGGATCATGCAGTCCGAGCCGGGCGCAGAAGCGCCCGCGCAGTTCCTGGCCATGCGGCTCGAAGAAGCCCAGCACGCCGACCGCCCCCGCGAGCTGGCCCACCGACCAGCGCTCGGCGCCCTCGGAGAGCCGCACGAGATGGCGTGCCACCTCGTCGGCCCAGGTCACGACCTTGAAGCCGAAGGTGATGGGGGCGCCGGGCTGGCCGTGGGTGCGCCCGCTCATGACCGTGTCGCGGTGCAGCGCCGCCAGTCGCAGCAGCGACCCGTGCGTCCTGGTCAGGTCGTCCTGGACGAGCCTGCCGACGTCCCGCATCACCAGCCCGAACCAGGTGTCGGTGAGATCCTGGACGGTGGCTCCGTAGTAGACGTACTCCCGCGCGGGCTCGGGCAGCAGCCGCTGCAGTCCGCGGATGAGTCCCAGCGTGGAGTGCGAGGTGCGCCGCGTCTCCACGGCCACGAACTCCAGATCGAGGCGCTCCGCCCGCGCGTGCTCGGCGATCTGACCGGCCGCCGCCGCGGGGATCAGCCCGAGCTCGGCCTGCGCCGCGGCCAGCGCCACCAGGATGTCCAGCCAGGTTTGCAGCCGCTCGTCGAAGACGGCGCGGAGCCTCGGCGTGCTCCACAGGTGAGCGTACTCGGCCGATTCGGTCAGACGGGTCGCCATGACGGCTCCCATCCGCGCGCCAGGTGTTCCAGGGCGGCGCGCACCTGACCGAGCGTGGCGCCCCATGGCACGACGACCAGCCCGTCGGATCGCTCGATCCGGTCCTCGAGCAGGCAGCACTTGGTGAGCGTCGGGACGCCTGGGGCGCGGCCGCGCGCCCTGGGGCAGATCTCGACCGTGGCCGCGGCAGGCTCCCCGTAGAACCACTCGTGGATCTCCCGCGACCTGGCGCATCCCAGGAGGGTCCATTTCTCCAGCGCGGGGCGCCGGTCCAGGTAGGCCGCCGGCACATCGCCGACGGTCACGCCCGACCCGCCGCACGGCAGCACATAGCGTTCGGCCGGGGCGCGCGCCGCGAGCTCCTCGAAGCCGACCGTGTCGGCGACCGGCACGATGGGCGGCAGGTCCTCCGCCACCGCGAGCAGGCGCCGCACCTGGTCGAGCAGCTTGGGCGGCTCCGGAGGCACGATCTCCTGTACGGCCAGCCGCAACGGGTCGGGGTTCACGATGAAGCTGACATGCCCGTACCTGCCCTCGACCACCACAGCCCTGACGCCCTGCGCCCGCGTCAGCGCGATGCGGGCCAGCGTGGACGGCACCGCCGTATCGGCCTCCGGCGCCACGACGTAGGCGCACTCCTCCGGTGGCGCGAGCACCTCGATCTTCGTGATGGGCGAGAACAGCGGCACCTCCGACTCCTTCTCGACCCGCAGCAACGTCGTGCCGCCCCGCTCGTCGCGGACCACCACGAACCGCGTGCGCCGGTAGGCCTCCCGCCCGAGGAGGAGCCGTCCGTCCATCCTGCCGAGGCGTGCCACGGAAACGCCGCGGTAGGCGCTCGGGACCATGTTCGGCGTCATCGTCCGGCGCCATCGTCCGGGTTCATCGTTCGGGGTCATCGCAGCGACAGCGCTGCGGTGTCGGCTCGCAGTCCCCGCCGGAGCGTGGCCAGCGGGAGCACGTCGTCCGGCGCGATGTTGGCGAGGTTGACCGCGGGGCCGAACCGGTTGATCAGCCACGCCTGCTGCGCCATGCGGGGCGCCTCGAACATCACCCGCTCGATGCCGGCCGCGTCGACGGCGGCCTCGACGATGTCCTGCCGGGGGCGGCCCGACCCGTCGTAGATGCCGACCGTCCCGCTCTCCCTGCCTTCGGTGATCACCCATGCGGCGCCGGCGGCCAGGTCCTCGGCGATCTCCTCCCGCCACTCGCCGGCCTGAACGGCCGTCCCTGCGTCCTTGCGGCCCGTCTCGGCGAACACGGTGAAGGCCTGGCAGGCCCGCTTGATCAGCTCACGCTTGTCGTCCAGGTCCATCTCGACGACTCCGCGGGAAACCTCCACGGCGTCCAGACCCGTGCGCTCGGCCCAGGCCAGGCACTCCTCCGACTTGCCCTGTGACCAGGCGATCTCGAGCAGTGTCCCGCCCAGGCAGCTGATGACCTCATGCTCGCGCAACAGCCACAGCTTCCGGTCGAGACCGCGATCGAGGTAGGCGATGCCCCAGCCGAACTTCCAGACGTCGATGTGCTCGCCGGTGAGCTCCAGCACGCCGGCAACGGCATCGGGGGCGAGGCCCCTGTCCAGGACGTGGGTACGGCCCGCCACGGTGGGTAGTGCGAGAAAACCAGGTCCCACGTTGTCTATGTTACGATTTCTGTTTACTTTCCGACAAGAGGCGGGCTCTCATGGCCGAGCTCGACGACGTCGTCGCGGCAGTGGCGGCAAGCCCGGCGATCCGCGCCAAGCGCTCGATCGGGCTGGTGTCGGAGGTGCTCGGCGCCTCCGGCTGGGTCGAAGGGCCAGGCGACGACGGCGCCGCCGTCGACGTGGACGGCCGCACGGTCATCGCCTGCGGCGAGGCGCTGTGGCCACCGTTCGTGCGCGCCGACCCCTACGGCGCGGGTGTGGCGGCGGTGCTGACCAACGTCAACGACGTGGCCGCGATGGGCGGTCTGCCCTTGGGGATCGTCGACACCGTCGTCGCGGACGAGGCCACCGCGCGCTCCGCCCTGGAGGGCATGCGCGAGGCGGCGCGGCTGTACGACGTGCCGATCGTCGGCGGCCACCTCACGATCTCCGCCGACGCCGCCCCCTCGATCTCCGCCTTCGCCGTCGGATCCGCCGACGCCCTGCTCTCCACCACGCACGTGCGCGAGGGGCAGGACCTGGTCGTGGCCGCCTGCACCGACGGCGTCATGCGCGAGGACTTCCCGTTCTTCCCCTCCTTCGACGAGCGCGGACAGGATCTCGCGGGGGACGTCCGCCTCCTGGCCGACATCGCGAGGAAGGGCCTGGCGGTGGCGGCCAAGGACATCAGCATGGCCGGACTTGTCGGCTCCCTCGCGATGCTCCTCGAATGGGGCACGTTCGGCGCGGAGGTCGGTCTGGCCGCTCTCCCCGCGCCCCGTGACGTGCCGCTGGCGTGGTGGTGCACGTGCTTCCCCTGCTACGGCTTCCTGCTGACCTGCGAGCGCGGCCAGACCGACGCCTGCGTGCACGCCTTCACCTCCCGTGGCCTGTCGGCCGCCAGGGTCGGCGGCATCGACGGAACAGGCGTGATCACCCTCACCGCCGGCGGGCGCTCCCTCCCGGCCCTCGACCTGACCAGGGTCAGGGTGACAGGGCTCGGCGTGCGCTAGCCGTACCGCGGCCCCCGGCGGAGCCACGCGTCTGCCCGGCGGCTGCGATCCTCCAGGCCCGCCACCAGACCCTTGCGCCAGGCCGATCCCTCCTCTAAGTTATGGCCCATAACTAAGGGAAGGCTTACCTATGAAAACCGGTGGGCGCACGGCCGCCTTCACCCTCCGTGACGTGGTCCGCGCAGGGACGCGGATCGGTCTGGCCGAGCTCACCGTGCAGGGCGTCGCCGACGCGCTGGGCGTCACGACGGCGGCGGTCTACCGCCGTGTACCGAGCCGTTCGGCGCTGGAGAGCCTGGTCGGCGAGGCCATCCTGGAGGATCTGATCCTCGTCGACGACCCGGCCGAACCCACCGTCGCCCACCTCGTCGGCTTCGCCGCGCAACTGCGGCGGTTCACGCTCGGGCGTCCGGGCACGGCCCAGTACCTCCAGCGGCTGTTCCCGCGCGGGCCATCGGGCATCCGGCTCCTCGAGCACCAGATCACCGCCCTGGGCCGGCGCGGCTACGACCCTGCCGCCGCCACCGTGCTCAGCTCCGCGATCGCCACCATCACCCTGGGGGTCACCGTGGCCGAGCAGGAGCGCGCGGCCCACCTCGATTCCGAGACCACCGACGAGGCGCTGGCCGCGATGGCAGGCTCGGCACTCGTGCGGCAAGCCCAGGCGGGCATTCCCGCGCACACTCCGGAGGACTTCTTCGTGTTGATGCTCACCGCGGCCGCCGAGGGGTTGGTCGCCCGACTCCCACCCGGCCGGCCGATCACGGTCCCTGGGACGGCCGGCTGATGGCGAGAGGGTACGGCGGCGCTGTCGCCAAGGCGTTCGGCGCGCAGGACCACACGCTCACCGTCGTGGCCGTCCAGGACATCACCCCGCACTTTCGCCGCATCACGTTCGACGCGCCGACCCTCTTCGACGGCGGGCCGATCGAGCCGGCCGCCTGGGTACGCCTGTGGGCGCCCGATCCCGACCGTCCTGGACGCGAGCACCAGCGCGGCTACACCCTCGTCGACCCCGACCCTGGCCTGCGGCGAGTCAGCCTGGAGTTCCTGCAGCACGAGCCGGCGGGTCCTGCGTGCGCGTGGGCGGGACGGGCCGGGGTCGGCGACACCGTCGAGGTGACGAGGTGGGCCTCCACCCACTTCGCCGCCCCCTACCCCGCGCCCGAGGGTTACCTGCTGGTCGGCGACGCGGCCTCGCTGCCGGGGATCAACGCGATCCTCACCGCGGTGCCGGACACGACGCCGGTGGAGTTGCTGCTGGAGCGGTTCCACGACGAGGACGGGGAGATCCCGATCACCGCACATCCGCGGTGCACGGTGACGTGGCTGCGGACCACCGGCGACCCGGCCACGCTGGCCCGCGCGATCGGCGAGCGGGACTGGTCGAACTGGTACGCCTGGGTCACCGGCGAGACGGCGGCGGCCAAGCAGGTCAGGGCCAGGTTGAAGGAGCTCGGTTTCCCCAGGCCGGACATGCACGGCAGGGCGTACTGGACCCGAGGCAAGGCGATGGGGGTCGACCGCGAGCGAGCCGTGGAGCAGGAACCTGCCGAGCCCCGTGAGGGAGCCGTGAACCAGGCGCCGGCCGGGCCCCGCGATGGAGCGACCGACCAGCCACGCGGCACGCGGCCAGGAACGTCCGGCCGCGGGCGGTGGCGGTCGCGGGCGGGCGCGCACCTCCTGGCCCCGCTGCGCACCCGTCTCCTGCTGGCCGGCCTGTTCCAGGCCGTGGTCTCGCTGCTCCAGCTCGCCCCCTACGTCCTGCTGGTCGAGCTGTGCCGCAGGCTGCTGGCGGGCGGAACCCGCCTGGCCGAGCTGGGCGTGCTCGCCCTGATCCTGATGGGCGCGGGCGCGGCCCTGGCAGGCCTGCTGGTCGTGGCGATGCACGTGCTGGACGCCCGCTTCGGCCATGAGGTGCGGGTGAAGGTGGTGGACAAGCTGTCCCGCCTCCCCCTGGGCTGGTTCACCGCCCACAGCTCGGGCAGGATCAAGCAGGCGGTCCAGGACGACGCGGCCGACCTGCACTATCTGGTGACCCACGCGGTTCTCGACGTCGTGGCGGCCCTGGTGACCCCGCTGGCCGTGCTGGCCTACCTGTTCTCCGTCTCGGGCCGGCTCGCCGCCGCCCTGCTGATCCCGCTGCTGGTCTTCTTCGTCCTGAGCGCCCGCATGGTCCAGGCCTCCACCTCGCAGCTGGCCCGGTTCACGGCGTGGGAGGCACGGGTCGGCTCGGAGGCGGTCGCCTATCTGGACGGCCTGGCCGTGGTGCGCGCCTACGACGCCGGTCCTGCGGGCGGCTTCCGGGCCACCCTCGCCGAGCGCGCCCGCTTCCTCGAGGCCTGGCAGCGGCCGCTGTCGAGCCGCAAGACCCTGGTCGACCTGGTGACCCGCCCGCTCACCTCCCTGCTGCTGATCATCGTGGCGGGCGGTCTGATGCTGGAAGGCGGCCTGTTGAGCGCGGCCGACCTGCTGCCGTTCCTGCTGCTCGGGGTGACCTTCGGCAGCCGGCTCCTGAGCGCCGCGTACGGCATGGGCTCGATCAGGGAGGCGCAGGCGGCGGCCCAGCGCATCGGCCTGCTGCTGGAGGAGCCGGAACTGGCCGAGCCGGACCGGCCCCGTTCCCCGCAGGGCGAGCGCCACACGGTCCGCTTCGAGAACGTCGGTTTCAGCTACGACGGGCGGCACGCCGTCCTGGAGGGTATCGACCTGGAGCTTGTTCCCGGCACGGTGACGGCGCTGGTCGGCCCCAGCGGCGCGGGCAAGTCCACCCTCGCCGCGCTGCTGGCGCGCTTCCACGACCCGGCCGAGGGGCGTATCACCCTCGACGGCGTCGAGCTCGGCGAACTCTCCCTGGCCGAGCTGTACCGCAAGGTCGGCTTCGTCTTCCAGGACGTCTCCCTGGTCCGGGGCAGCGTGCACGACAACATCGCGCTGGCCCGGCCGGAGGCGAGCCGCGAAGAGGTGGAGCGGGCGGCCAGGGCGGCCAACATCCACGACCGGATCACGCGCCTGCCCGACGGCTACGACACGCACGCCCGGCTGTCCGGAGGCGAGGCCCAGCGGATCACCATCGCCCGGGCGCTGCTGGCCGATCCCAGCGTGCTCGTCCTGGACGAGGCGACCGCCTTCGCCGACCCCGAGTCGGAGCACCAGGTGCAGCAGGCGCTCAGCCGCCTGGTGGCCGGCCGTACCGTCCTGGTCATCGCGCACCGCCTGCACACGATCGCCGGCGCCGACGCCATCGTGGTGATCGACGGCGGACGCGTCGTGCAGCGCGGCACGCACTTTGAACTCCTGGCCGTGGCAGGCCTCTACCGCGAGCTGTGGCAGGCCGCCCAGTCCTCCGAGGTGACCGCATGATCCTGAGCCTGATCGACGACCGCCGTGCGGTCACCCGCTACGCGAGCCTGCTCGCGACGAGCGCCGTGGTCAGAGCAGGGGCCGTGCTGACTCTGGTCCCGCTGCTGTCGGCGCTCTTCTCCGGCGGCGACGCGCTCTTCTGGGTGGCGGCGCTCACGGTGCTCGTGGCGGCGGGCTGGGCGTTGGACCACCGCGTCGCGGACGCCGGCTTCGCCATCGGCTTCGAGCTGCTGGGCGGCCTGGAGAACCGGCTGGTCGACCGGCTGCAGCGCACCCCGCTGGGCTGGTTCACCACCGAGCGGAAGGCCGAGGGGCGGCGGGCGATGACCTCGTCGGGACGCGAGCTGTGCCAGGCGGTCGCGTGGCTGGTGACCCCGGCCGCCAACGCGCTGCTCACCCCGGTGCTGGTCGGGCTGGGCCTCCTGCCGGTCGCCCCCGCGCTGGGCCTGGTGGCGCTGGCGGCTGCGCCGCTGCTGCTGGGCGCCCTGTGGGCGAGCATGCGGTGCGTGCGCGCCGCGGACGACTCCTACGCCTCGGCGTCGGGCGAGGCGGGTGAGCGCATCATCGAGCTGGCCCTCGCCCAGCCCGCGCTACGGGCGGCCGGCCGCGCGGGCACGAAGGGCACGGCCGTCGGCAGGGCGCTGGCCGGGCAGCGCGCGGCGGCGCTGCGCCTGATCGGGTACGGCCTGCCGGGGCAGCTGATGTTCGGGCTGGCCTCGCAGGCGGTCCTGCTCGCCCTGGTGGCCACCGCCGTGCTGGCGGAGCTGGGCGCCCCCGAGGTCGTCGCCCTCGTCATCGTCGCCGTCCGCTTCGTCGAGCCGTTCACCACCCTGGCCGACCTGTCCCCCGCGCTGCAGAACCTGCGCGGGACGCTCGCCCGGGTGCGCGACCTGCTCGAGGCACCCGTGCTCGACGGCTCCCGGCCGGCACCGGATCCCGGTGCTCCGGCCCTGGAACTGCGCGACGTGCGGTTCGGCTACGAGCCTGGCCGCGCCACGATCGACGGAGTCTCCTTCACCGTGGAACGCGGCACCACCACCGCCGTCGTCGGCCCGTCGGGCGCGGGCAAGAGCACTCTGCTGGCCCTCATCGCCCGCTTCCACGAGGTGGACTCAGGCAGCATCCGGGTGGACGGCCACGACGTGCGGGACTTCGACCCGGCCGCGCTGATGGGCCGGCTGGGCATCGTCTTCCAGGACGTCTACCTGTTCGAGGCGAGCCTGCGCGACAACGTCCGGCTGGGAGACCCGCGGGCCACCGACGAGCAGGTCCGGGCGGCGGCCTCGGCGGCCCAGCTCGGCGAGCTGGTGGAGCGCCTGCCCGACGGCTGGGACACCCGGGTCGGCGAGCGGGGCGCGAGCCTGTCGGGCGGGGAGCGCCAGCGGGTCAGCATCGCCCGCGCCCTGCTCAAGAACGCGCCCATCCTGCTGCTGGACGAGGCCACCGCCGCGCTGGACACCGGCAACGAGCGCGCCGTCGTCGGCGCTCTGGAGGCGAGCGGCAGGGAGCGGGCGACCCTGATCATCGCCCACCGGCTCAGCACCATCGCCCGCGCCGACCAGATCATCTTCCTGGAGGCGGGGCGCGTGGTGGAGTCGGGGACGCCGGCCGAGCTGCTGGCCCGGGAGGGCAGGTTCGCCGCCTACTGGCGGCAGCGCGAGCGGGCGGCAGGCTGGACGCTTACCGAGGTCGCCACTCCCGCTCCCTGACCGGGCCTTCCCGAGGGGAGCTCACAACGCCGGGGTCTCGTCCTTGAGCGGGGAGGCCGGGACACGAAGGAGCCGGGCGGCCCAGGCGGGCAGCCACCAGTTCCACCGGCCCATCATCGCCACGGCCGCCGGGAGGAGGACGCCGCGGATGAGGGTGGCGTCCAGCAGGACGCCCAGCGCCAGGCCGCTGGCGAAGACCTTGACGTCCAGTTCGGGGGTCATGGCCAGGGCCGCGAACGAGACGAACAGGATCAGCGCCGCGGAGGTGACCAGCCGTCCGGTGCGGCCGACGCCCTCGACGACCGCGTGGCGGGTCTCGCCGGTCCTGTCGTACTCCTCGCGCATGCGGGCCAGGATGAACACCTCGTAGTCCATGCTGAGGCCGTACAGGAACGCGAAGATCGTGAGGGGGACGAACTCGCCGATCGATCCGGTGGGCTGGATGCCGAGGATCTCGCGGGTGCCCCAGCCGAACTGCCACAGCAGCACCATCGCGCCGATCACCGCGCCGAGCGACAGCAGGTTGAGCGCGATCGCCTTGACCGGCAGCAGCAGCGACCGGAACGCGCGGGCCAGCATCACGAAGGTGACCAGCGCGATCATGG
Organism: Nonomuraea sp. bgisy101; assembly: GCF_057708945.1. Taxonomy (NCBI): domain Bacteria; kingdom Bacillati; phylum Actinomycetota; class Actinomycetes; order Streptosporangiales; family Streptosporangiaceae; genus Nonomuraea; species Nonomuraea sp. bgisy101. Next base: position 94,281 of record NZ_JBYITD010000015.1, on the reverse strand, counting down.
CCAGCATCCATGGGAACGCCCCGTAGGTGTGAGCCCGGAAGTCCATGCTCTGCGCCGCGTTCCCGCCGACGAGCACGCTCTCCGGTACGGCGGCGCGGACGCGGGTGACGGTCGCTTCACCGTCGACGGCGCCGCTCTCGGCCTCCGGCAGCACGGAGATGACCGCGCTCCCGTCACGCCGCCAGGCGGACGCCTCCGGCGCGAGCACGGCCGCCACTCCCTCCACCTGCCTGACCCGGTCGACGACGCCGGACGGATCCCCGGTGACCAGGGCGTCGATGGGGGTGATCACGCCCGTGGGGATGCCGGCCAGGGTGAGCGCGGCCAGCCCTTCGTGCCCGGGGGCGGTGGCCGGCAGGTGACGGCTTTCCGGCAGGCCGAGGTTGACGCCGAGACCGGTCGCGGCAAGCGCCAGCAGCAGCCCGCCGGCGCCGAGGATCGCGACCCGGCGCAGCCGTACCACGCCGCGGGCCCAGGCCGACCACGCCCGCCCCGCGGCGGCCTCGCGGGCGAACCGCGCGCCGGTAGCGCCGCGGCGGTCCAGCCGCCGGCCGGTGAGGGCGAGCAGGACCGGCAGCACGGTCAGCGTCGCCGCCACGCTCACCGCACAGATGATCATTCCCGCGATGCCCAGGCTGCGCAGGAACGGCACCGGCAGCACCACCATGGTCACCAGCCCGGTGGCGACCGCGGCGCCGCTGAACAGCACCGCGCGTCCGGCGGCCGCCATGGCCCGGTGCACCGCCTCGTCGCCGCGCACGCCGCCGGCCTGCTCCTCACGCCAGCGGGCCACCAGCAGCAGCGAGTAGTCCACGGCGATGCCCAGGCCCAGCAGCGGCATCGTGGTCAGCGCCACGTCGTGCACGGTCATCATGAGCGTGAGCGGCAGAATCACGATGAACGACACGAAGACCGACAGGACGGAGATGAGGATCGGGACCAGCGCCAGCGCCGAGCGGAACACCAGCGACAGCACGATCACGGCGGCGAGCACCCCGACACCGATCTTGGCGGGCACGTCCACGCCACCGGCGTCCACGCTGGGGGCGAGCGTGTCCAGCCCGGTGACGTGCACCCGGGTGCCCGCCGGCAGGTGCGGGATCATCGCCTCGACGATGGCCGGGCTCTCGTCGGGCGTCTCGCCCAGGCCGCCGCCCGGCGGGCTGCCGTCGGAGTGGGTGCCGGGGAAGACCAGCCCGAACGTGGTCCGGGCGTCGGCGCCGACCAGCCCGGGGTCACCGGTGTCGGCATACGACACGACACGTGCCTGGGGCAGCTTCGCGGCCACGGCGGCGAAGGCACGCCCGATCGCCTCCCTGCTCGTGTCCGCGCGCCGCCCGCGCGGCAGCACGACGACCGGTACGAAGGGCCGCTGGTGGCCGCCGTTGCCGTAGATCCTGACGATCTCCTGGTTGGCCTCGAAGGCCGGCATCCCCGGGTGGGCGTACTCCTCCGACAGGCGTTGGATCGCGATCGGGGTCGCGCCCATGCCGACGAGAAAGGCCAGTAAGGCCAGCAGGGTGACCAGTCGCTTACGGCGCAGGACCCAGGCCGAGATTCTCTCCATGGCCCCAGCGAAACAAAACGATCTTCAGCGCCCCTGTGACAGGCCTTGGACCCGAGTGTGACCATGACGCCACCCCGCGAGCCCACATCGTGTTGGATGGTGACCCGTGCGGATGAAGATCATCGTCCAGCGGGTGCGCATGGAGGGCGAGGAGTACCGGGTGATCCGCCCGGCCAGACCTCTCACCAACGGGGCTCTCTACGACGACGGCCGCCACTACGCCATGTACGTGGACCGGGTGGACGGCCGGCGAATCGGCACGCTGTGGCTGCTCGCCGCGCGATCTCCGCGCTCCTTGACATACCTGCCGATGCGCTCCACCCCGCCCGCCCCCGGGATCAACCCCGACCTCGACCGGGAGGAGAGGTGCCCGGACCGGCCGCTCGACCTCGTGCTGGCCCACCACTCGTTGCAGTTCCCACCGTCACGCTGGAAGCGGCTGCGGGCGCGGATCACCGCGGGGAGCCCTCCGCACGAGCTCCGGACCGCGAGCGTCCCGGACGCCGACCTGCCCGCCGACGAGGACATCGACTACCGGGCCCTGAACTTCCACGAGAACAGGGACGCGCTCCACCAGCGTGTGCACGCCGAGACGCTGTTCCTGACCGGCAGCGCCGCGGCGTTCAGGGAACCGGCCCGTCACTTCTTCGCCGTGGCGAAGGAGGGGCCGGTCGCTGCCGCGAGGTCGCTGTACATCTCTGGCGCGTGCAACTACCACGTCTGCCGGCTGTTCTACTGGCCGCATCTGGATCCGGGCGGTGGACAGGACATCCACGTGGAGTACTGCCCTCCATGGACGCGTTGACGCGCGGTCCCTGTCCACGCGGGGCTAAGGCCCGGACAGGGCGGCGGCGGTGCCGTTGACGAGCGTCCGCAGGCCGTGTTCGAAGGCGTCCTCGCCGAGCGGGGGGCCGCCCTCGCGGACGGCCCGCAGCAGGGTGGCCGAGGCGCCGCCCTCGAGCACGTCGGCCAGCGCGGCCAACCGGTCCTGCGGGGTGTCGGCCTGCTCGCGAGGCACGCTCTGCTCCTGGAGGACGAAGCCGGTGACGTAGTGGCTGACGGCCGTGATCGTGCGCAGCGCCAGCACCGGGGTGAATCCGCAGCCGACCATGGCGGTCAGCTCGTCGTCGAACATCCGCGTCGCTTCCAGGCTCAACTGCCGGGCGTTGACGACGACGCGGGCGCCGTCGCGGTGGGCGAGCAGGGAGGCGCGGTAGGCGCGGGCACGGCGGGTGAGCCACTCCTGCCAGGGCTCGCCGTCGCGGGGCGGCCCCATCCCGGCGGCCCTGACGATCGCGTCGGCCATCCCGTCGAGCAGTTCCTGTTTGGTGCGGACGTGCCAGTACAAGGCCGGCGACTGGACACCCAGTTCGGCGGCCAGCCTGCGTACCGTCAGCCCCTCCAGCCCGACGTCGTCGAGCAGCCTCAACCCGGTGTCGATCAACGTCTGCCGGGTCAGACCTGGCCGCTTGCTCGCGCGCATGGTTGACACCTTAGCATCGCTAAGTCAGGCTTAGCAGTGCTAAGGAACTCTCGGCCACACCGGGGGCATGATGTTCACGACCGTTTCGGCCGACGGCACCGAGGTCCGCGCCTACGACGATGGGCAGGGCCCGCCGATCGTGATGGTCGGGCCAGGCCTGGACGACGGGACCCGGCTCCAGAAGGTCGCCACGCTCCTGTCCGGGCGCTTTCGCGTGCTGCGCCTGCACCGCCGGCAGTACCGGCTGGATCTCAAGACCGATCTCCGGCAGGGCTCACCGTGCTCCGTCGCCGAGGAGGCCGAGGACGTCCTCGCGGTGGCGCGGGCGGCCGGCTCACCGGCCGTGCTCTACGGCCACTCCTCCGGCGCGGTCGTCGCCCTCGAAGCCCTGGTGGCATCGCCGTCCTCGTTCGCCGGCGCCGTGATCTTCGAGCCGGCCGCGGTGACAGGGCCGCCGCTGGCGGGCGCGGGCGGCGAGGTGCTCGAGCGGGCGCGGGCGGCGATGGAGGCAGGCAGGCCCGGCCAGGCGATGACCATCTTCATGCGGGACACCGTGGGGCTGCCGGACCTGCAGGCTCGGCTGGCGGGCCGGCTCACGGCCCTTGTCCCCCGTTACCGCAGGCTGGTGCCGTGCCAGCTCGACGACCTCGAGGCGCTGGACCGGCTGGGTGTTCGCCTCGGCGCTTACGCCACGATCGAGGTTCCGGTGATCCTGCTCGGCGGAGACCGCAGCCCGGCGCACCTCGTCGAGCGGCTCGACGCCCTCCAGCGGGTGATGCCGAGCGCCGAACGGGTGGTGATGCGCGGGCGGGACCACGGCGCCGACCTGAAGCATCCGGCGCAGGTCGCCCGGATCGTGCAGGATCTGGCCGGCAGGGTTCTCCCGCCGATCTTGTGACTGTGGCGGAGTTCCGCGCGCCGGTGGCCAGGTCGACGCTCAGTCACCACCCTGCGGGTCCTGCGTGATGCCCGGACGTCGGCATCGGGTGAGCGTGAAGGACGGTCCGCAGCTCGGTTGAAGGCTCGCCGCGACCAGCGTCTCGCGGCAGGTCATGGCGCGGCCGACGCTGCGGTGATCTTGGTCGGGTTCATCATCCACAGCACCTGGTCGATGCCCTGCGCGGAGGCGCTGACCGTGAGGACGGTGAACACCTGCCCGTCGCGGCGCAACAGGGCGGAGGTCTGTCCGTTCGTGCTGGCCCACGCCACTTCGACACCGTCCCAGAACTGGTTCGCGAACGCCTTGACGTACTTCGCCACCCGGAATGCGCCGACGACGGGGATGCGAGAGGCACGGACGGCGCCGCCGCCGTCGGAGTGGCTGGTGACGTCGGCGGCCAGGAGCTCTTCCAGCGCGCCCAGGTCGCCGGAGCGGGCGGCGGCGACGAAGGCCGTCAGCAGCCTGCGCTGTTCCGCTTTGGTCACGGACGCGCGGCGCCCGCGGAGCACGTGTTTGCGGGCTCGGCTGACCAGCTGGCGGACCGCCGCCTCGTTGAGCTGGATGATGTCGGCGATCTGCCGGTAGGGGTAGTCGAACGCTTCACGCAGCACGTATGCCGCGCGTTCGGTGGGCGAGAGCCGTTCCAGCAGGAGCAGGACCGCGAACTCCAGAGCTTCGCCGCGCTCGGCGCCGAGGTGTGGATCCGCGGTGGTGTCGACGGGTTCGGGAAGCCAGGGGCCGACGTAGGTCTCGCGGCGGACCCGCGCGGACTGGGCGGCGTTGATGGCCAGCCGCGTGGCCGTCGTCGCCAGAAACGCGGCCGGGTTGACCACCGCGGCGCGGTCACAGGCCTGCCAGCGCAGCCAGACGTCCTGCACCAGGTCCTCGGCCTCGGCGACGCTGCCCAGCATCCGGTACGCGATCCCGAACAGGCGCGGCCGCACGCCGGCGAAGACCTCTGCGGCCTGTTCGAGGCCTTCCGGCCCGCCGGATCCGCTCTCCGCCACGGCATCTGCCACTGTCATCGCCCCCTGATTCGCCGGTGTCCCACACACCGCCGGTGGTTCCATCTTTCCGCCACTTCGGCTGCCGCCTGCCCCTCGGGTGCCGCGTTACGGGACGGCCCCGCTGCCCCTCACGACTCGGAAATTTTCGCTGAGGCTGTCACAGGCGGGGAGGCTGCCCGGGCTTAGCTGGCGACCGAAGGCGGCAGGGCCCCGGCGTACAGAAGGGTTCGACATGAAGATCGTGGTGGTCGGGTCGAAGCTCGTCACCAAGCTCGGCGAGTGCGCGGCCCCGCCTTCATAGAGCCCGCGCCCGTCCCGAACGCGGGCGGCCCGCCTTCGCAGAACCTTCGCAGCCGTCCCGAACGCGGGTGGGCCGCTCCCGGCATGACGGCGACAGGCGGCCGATGGGCGAGGCGAACGCCTGGCCGGCCGGGATCAGGCTGCCGGACATCCACTACAACACGCATGGAGGAAAGATGAGCGCGCCGAACGGCGAGAACGACGTGCTGTACGAGCTCAAGATCGAGGTCGAGGCGGAACTGACCCTGGCCGAGGCGAGCCACCCGGAAGAGGTCGTCGTCCTGCCGGTCACCGACTGGCTGGTCGATCCGACGGACGTCGAACGCGAGGAGATCGGCCTTCGAGGCCTGCTCGCGTCTGGTGCTGCGCCGGGCGGGCCAGGCCGTGGCGGTGGTCAGCGTGAGCGTCGCCGGGACACAGTGTCACCGCCGTGTGGGCCGTGCTGAACCCCGACAAGCTGCGGCGCCGGCACCGTCCATGACCAGCGCACTCGCCACGGGCTCTTCGTGGCGCGCGATGGGCGTGAGCGCTCCAGGCCCACATGTATGCCTTGACAGGCATATAACTCATGGGGAATATTTGGCGGCATGGCAGACACAGCCGTCTGGGCCGCCCTGGCCGACCCGCACCGCCGGGCCATCATGGCGCTGCTCCTGGAGCGCCCACGGCCGGTCGGCGAGATCGTCGAAGAGTGCGGCCTCAGCCAGCCGAGCGCGTCGAAGCACCTGAAGGTGCTGCGCGAAGCTGGTCTGGTGCGTGTGCACCAGCAGGCCCAGCGTCGCGTCTACGCGCTCGACCCAGGCCCCGTGTCCGAGCTCGACGCATGGCTCGAGCCGTACCGAAGGCTGTGGAACGCCGGCCTCGATGCGCTGGGCAGCAGCCTCGACGAGACGGCGGGCCTGCAGCAACCCGACCCTTCAAAGGACTGAACCACCATGACCACGGGACCCGCTGAAGCCACCGGAACCTACGTACACCTCGACGACGGCCGTCCGGCGGTGCGCTTCACCCGCACCTACACCCACCCGATCGGGCGCGTCTGGCAGTTCGTCACGCAACCGGCCGAACTCGCGCACTGGTTCCCTTCCAAGGTCGAGATCGACCTCCGGCCCGGCGGCGAGATCCGATTCAGCTCCGGCCCGAACCTGCCCGACTCGACCGGCCATGTCCTCGCCGTCGAGGCGCCGCGTCACCTGTCGTTCGACTGGGAGGGCGACGAGATCCACTTCGACCTGGAACCGGTCGGGGCGGACAGCACCCGCTTCACGCTCACCAACGTCCTGGCGGCGGAGAACACGGCCGCCCGCAACGCGGCAGGCTGGGAGGTCTGCCTCGCCGCCCTGGACGCCGCGATCGGCGGCGAGCGCCACGAGGGCCCGCACGCGGGCATGACGCCTTCCTGGAAGGTCTACTACGACGCGTATCTCACGGCGGGGGTGCCGTCCGGGGCCCACGTGCCGGGCATGGACGAGGCCGGCTGACCCCCGGCCAGGCCCACGATCACGAGCGCGACCGGAACCCGGGAATCAGCAGGAGAAATCCATGATCTCCCCAGCATCGGCTCCTCATGCCGCAGGACGGTCGGTCAGGTCGCCGCGTGTCGCCTGTCGCCTTGTCCTGATGACGACGGCGCCGAACATGGCGAGCCCGCTGATGACGATGCGCGGCGCGCCCGGCTTGCCGCGCCTGGTGCCGCGCTTGCCGAACAGGCCGAACAGCCCCAGGCCTCTGACCTTGACCTCGATGTCGTCGGGGACGACGATCTCGGTGCCACCCCACAGGGCGAGAGCGCGGATGCGCGTCTCGTGGGCGGTGAAGGCGGCCTCGCTCAGGTCGATCCTGCCGCCGCCGAACATCGACACGACGGAGAACCTCCGCGGGACGACCCACTGACCCTCGTGCTCGAACCCGCCGAACAGGCCCAGCGCGAAGCGGGAGGTGGGCTGCTGGTCCACCACGAGCAGGTCCGTGCGGCCCGGTTCGGGCAGATCGCGACACACCCGCTCCAGGTCGGCGTGCGTCTTGGCCTCGTAGATCCTGGTGAGCCGCGTATCCAGTTCGGCCAGGTCGATCCGCCCGTCGGCGGCGGCCACCCGCACGCGGTCCGCCGCGCGGTCACGCTCGTGGTCGGAGGCCCGCACCTGCTGGTCCTCCGTGCGCCCGGGATGCTCCATCATGTTCAGTCCTGTCATGTCGATCCACGCCTCGAACCACGCGAGGGTGCCGCCCGGTTAGCGCGGCCGAGGTCCACCTTATTATCCAACTGGAGAATAGGTTGGCGCCAGGGCGTCGCGGCCGCCATCAAGGCCGGTCATCGTGGCCGGTCAGATCACCTCGATCCCGATGAGGCAGGTGTCGTCGTCGGTGTCGGAGTTGCTGTGCGTGAGGAGCCGATCGAGGCTGTGTTCCAGCGTGGTGTCCAGGCGCGCGAGAGTGGCGAGCAGGCGCTCCTGCGAGCGCTCCAGCGCGATGCCGCGCCGCTCGATCAGGCCGTCGGTGTACATGAACAGCGCGTCCTCGCGCTCCAGCCTGACCTCCCCCTCCTCGTAGTCGGCCTCCGAGATCACCCCGAGCATCAGCCCGCCGATCAGCGGCAGTTCCCTCGCGGTGCCGCCGCGCACCAGCACGGCGGCAGGTGGCCCGCCCTGGCCCAGCGCAGCCCCTGGTGTCGGGGTCGTACAGGCCGCAGATGGCGGTGACGCGGTCGGTCAGGACGACCGTGTCGTACCAGTCGCCGCCGGCCAGGTGCTCCTCCTCGGCGGGGCGGTAGCGAACCGCGATGTTCAGCCCGAAGGCCTCCACGGGGCCCTGGGCGGGCGGCATGATGGCGTGCTGGAGCTGCAGCGTCAGCCGGTTGCGTTCGACCGCCTGCTGCTCGGAGTGGGCCGGCTGGTCGCGGGTGGCGGCCAGCGCGACCTCGGTCCAGTGCTGTGCGGAGATGTCCTGGCAGGCGCCCCGTACGGCGATCATGCGGTCGTCGGGGCCGAAGACGGGTTCGGCGACGACGCGGATGTGGCGGGTGCTCCTGTCACGGCGCTGGAGCCTGAAGGAGGTGGAGGCCGGCCGCCGGTGGTGCGGCACGGTGCGCAGGGAACGGCCGACGGCCGTGGCGTCGTCGTCGGGATGGGCATGCTCGCGCAGGTACTCCAGCGGGATCGGCCGCTCGCCGTCCTCGGCGTGCAGGACCCGCATGCCGTGGATCTCCAGGATGCCGGTCAGCGCGAACAGGTTGCGCGTGTCGTCGTCGACCACCAGCACGGTACGGCCGGCGAGCGTGCCGTCCTCCTCCTGGCCTGCGGGCTCGCCCTCCTTCTCCGAACGCACCAGGGGCAGTACGTCGCCCGGCTGGTCGGCGGTCAGGTGGAGGGCGATACGCTCGCGCAGCTCGTCGAGACTCGACAGCAGCTCCAGCGGATGGTGGTCGGCGCGGGACTGCAGGTCCCGCGGATGGTCAGCCGCGGGCCTGCCCGTGGAGGATCAGCGCCCAGACCAAGCAGCCGAACGAGCCGGTGGCGGCGACGGCCCGGACGACGTTCCAGGTGATCCAGCGCGCCTCGAACGCCTCCCGCACGGCCGCCAGGTCGGCGATCTTCGCCGGGTCGCCGGCCTTGGCGAGCTGGTCGTTCAGCGGGACGTTCACGCCGCTGGTGACGCCGAACATCAGGAGGTAGAACACGCAGCCGGCGATCACCCACGGCAGGGCGGCACGCAGGTCGCCCTGCCAGTGCAGGGCGACGGCGGCGAGCGTGAAGACCAGGCCGCCCATGAACACGATCATGAAGACCGGGTTGAGGATGGCGACGTTGATCTTCTGCATGGCCTCGACGAGGGTCCGGTCGGCGCTCTGCCGTAAACCGGGCATCACCGCGTAGGCGAAGGCGGCGAAGAGCCCTGCCATGAGTCCGGCGCTGAGCGTGGACAGGACGAGGGCGATGGTGCTGAGGGCTTTCACGCTGCTCTCCATGGAGTGGTGGACCGGCGCTCTCAGGCGACGGTCAGGACGATCTTTCCGGTGGTGCGGCCGCTCTCGGCGATCTCGTGGGCCTTGGCCGCCAACTCCAGGGGCAGCGCCGCCTCGATCCTGGGGCGCAGGCGGCCGGCCGCGGCGAGGGCCGCGATCTCCCGCATGCCCGCATGGTCGGCTTCGACGATCATGAAGGCGGCGCGGAGCCCGAGCGGGCGCGCCTCGGCCGCCAGGTACGCCTCGGCCGGTGAGGCCAGCGAGACGACGATGCCGCCCGCGCGCAGCGTCCGCAGCGAGCGCGGGCCGTACTCGCCGCCGATGGTGTCGATCACCACGTCGATGTCGCCGGTCGCGACGCCGAAGTCGGCCTCGGTGTAGTCGATGACCTCGTCGGCGCCCAGGCCACGCACGAACTCGTGCTTGGCCGCGCGGGCGGTGCCGACGACGTACGCGCCGCGCGCCTTGGCGATCTGGACGGCCAGGTGGCCGACGCCGCCTGCCGCGGCGTGGATCAGCACCCTTTGGCCGGGCCGCACGTGGGCGGTGTCCACCAGCGCCTGCCATGCGGTGAGCCCGGCCAGCGGCAGCGCGGCCGCCTCCTCGTGGGAGAGCCCGGCGGGCTTGCGGACCAGGTGCCGCGCGGGCGAGGTGACGTACTCCGCGTAGGTGCCGGCGGGCAGCGGGTGGCGCGGCAGACCGAACACCTCGTCACCCTGCTCGATCGTGGTCACGCCCGGCCCGACGGCCTCCACCACGCCGGACACGTCCCAGCCCAGCCTGACCGGGGCGTCGCCGCCCGCCAGGCCCCCGCTGGCCCGGTGCCAGATGTCGGTCGGGTTGACCCCGGCCGCGCGCACCCGCACGAGCACCTCGGCCGGGCCTGGCTCAGGCCGCTCGGCCTCGACCACCTTCAACACCTCAGGGCCGCCGAATGAGTCCTGACCTACAGCGCGCATCATCGCATTCCTCCCGTTTCGTGTGGAGTAAGCCTGGCGCGGCCGGCGGGGGCCCACGAGTGGCCAGATAGCCAATATGTGGAAGGATCTGGCCATGCATCGCGTCGTCGTCCTGGCCCTCGAGGGCGTCTACCCCTTCGAGCTGAGCATCCCGGTCCGGATCTTCGGCACCGCCACCGCGAACGACGGCGCGCCGCTGTACGAGGTCATCACCTGCAGCCTTGACGGCGCCCCCGTCACGACGAGCGCCGACTTCGCGCTCGCCGTCCAGCACGGGGGCTAGGCGCTGGAGAGCGCGGACACCCTGGTGATCCCTCCGTTCACCTGCGGCCCCGCGGAGGAGAGGAACTGGCTGCCCGAGGAGCTGTCCTCGGCGCTCGCCCGCGTCCGGCCCGGGGCCAGGATCGTGTCGATCTGCAGCGCGTCGTACGTGCTGGCCGCGGCCGGCCTGCTCGACGAGCGCCCCGCGACCACGCACTGGAACGAGGCCGATCATTTCCAGCGGATGTTCCCGCGGGTCAAGGTCGATGCGGCGGTGCTGTTCGTCGACGACGGCAGGGTGCTCACCGCGGCCGGGGTGGCCGCAGGGGTCGACCTGTGCCTGCACATCCTGCGCCGCGACCACGGCAGCGAGGTCGCCAACCGGGTGGCGCGGCTCTGCGTCGTGCCGCCATGGCGCGAGGGCGGCCAGGCCCAGTTCATCGAACGCCCCTTGCCCGAGCTGTCAGCCTCGGGCACGTCGGCGACCAGGGCATGGGCGCTCGAACGGCTCGGCGAGCCCATCATGCTGCCCGAACTGGCCGAGCACGCCCGCATGAGCGTCCGCACCTTCTCGCGCCGCTTCCGTGAAGAGGTGGGCATGACCCCGCTGCAGTGGCTCACCCAGCAGCGCGTCCGGCACGCCCGGCGGCTGCTGGAGACCACGGACCTGTCCGTGGACCGCGTGGCGGCCGAGGCGGGGCTGGGCAGCGGCGCCTCGCTGCGCCAGCACCTGGCCGCCGCGGTCGGCGTCTCGCCCACGGCCTACCGCCACACCTTCCGCGCCAAGGACCACCGGGCCGTGTAGGGCTCAGCGCTTGCGAACGAGCGTCACGCCGTCGCGCACCGGCAGCATCACGGACTCGACCCGGTCGTCGCCGAGGACGATCTCGTTCATGCGCCGCATCGCCACCTGGTTGTCCTCCTGGAATGCCGGGTCGAAGACGCGCCCGCCCTGGAACACGTTGTCGAGGACGATCAGGCCACCCGTGGTCAGCCGCGGGACGATCTCCTCGTAGTAGGCCGGGTAGTTCACCTTGTCGGCGTCGATGAAGGCGAAGTCGAAGGCGGGCTCGGCGGGGAGCGCGCGCAGCGTGTCGAGCGCGGGGCCGATCCTCAGGTCGACGCGGTCGGCCACGCCCGCGCGCCGCCAGTACGGCAGGGCGATGGACGTCCACTCCTCGCTCACGTCGCAGGCGAGCAGGAGGCCGTCGGCCGGGAGCGCGCGGGCGATGCAGAGGGCCGAGTAACCGGTGAACACGCCGACCTCGATCGCGCGGCGCGCGCCGATCATCCTGACCAGCATGGTCAGCAGCGCGCCCTCGTCATGCGAGATCTGCATCCCCGCCGCGTCACCGGTCGCCTCGCGCGTCGCGTTCACCAGGTCCCGCAGCAGTTCGTCGGCCGGCGTGCAATGGGTGAGCACGTAGTCCTCGACGACCGGGTCGATGATCTGCATGTCGTCGCCGCGCAGGGGCGCCGTCCATTCGACGCGGAGCTCCTCCCGCGTGGCGAAGCGCAGCAGGTGGCGGGTGACGACGTCCTGGACGCCGGCCAGCGCCTCCGTGTCGGCCGCCGTGGCGATCAGGCGCAGGTGGTCGCCGGCCGGGGCGAGCACGCAGCCACCGTGGCGGAGGGTGACCGTCCCCCTGCCGTCGCTCGACAGCTCGGTGGTCGCCTTGTTCCCCAGGTTTGAGACCAGTTGCTTGATGTAGCGCTCGGGGCGCTCGGTCGGGACGTGCGCGGTCGAGGAGGGCATCGGAAATCCTTCGGCTGGACGACGAGGAAGCGTCGACAATATTCGACACTTAAGAGGTGTTTGTCAAAACGTCGAGATTCCTCGACACTTTTCTTGTGAACGACCGGCCGACCGACGACGAGCAGCTGACGTTGCGTACGTCCGCGCAGTTCAAGGCGCTCGGGCATCCCGTACGGCAGCGCATGATGAACGTGCTGCGTCAGCGGCCCGCGACGCTGGCGGAGCTGGCCTCGGCGCTGGGATCGGCCAAGGGCACGATCGCCTATCACGTCCGCGTCCTGCGGGAGGCAGGGCTCGTTCGCCTGGCCTACACCCGGCAGGTGCGCGGTGGCACCGAGCAGTACTTCACCAGGGCCGCCGGCGTCATCAGGCTCGCCTCTGAGATGGGCGCCGAGTTCCTCCTCAAGGAGGCCATGGCCGAGATGCTGCCGGTCCGCCAGGACCAGGGGCACACCGTGCTGCAGCACCTCTGGCTCACCCCCGAGGAGGCCGGCGCGCTGGTGACACGGATCAAGGAGTTCGCCGCCGCGCAGCGCGAGAACGACGACCGCCGGGGCGAGCCCTACGGCCTGCTGCTCAGCCTCTACCCTGCGGACATCCCCGCGCTACCCTCGGCTCCCGAGCCGGGCGCTCCATGACCGCCCGAGGGCGTGCTCAGAGCCCGAGCACCTCGCGCTCCACGTGGTCCAGGGCCAGCCGTACCCCGCCCAGCGCGACGCTCTCGTCGCCGAACGTGGAGGTCACGACCTCGGGCACGCTGAGGCACAGGTCGTCCAGATGGCGGCGGAGCGGGGCGAGCAGCACCTCGCCCGCGCGCGCGTAGCCGCCGCCGATCACCACCATGTCGGGATCGATGGCGAGCACGAGCGCCGAGGTGCCCACCGCGAGGTTCCACGCGAAGCCGTCGACCGCGTCCACCGCCGACTCCTCGCCCGCGCCCGCGGCGGCGAACACCTCGTCGGGCCTGCCCTTCTCCGTCAGCGCGCGGCCCGCGTCCTCCCAGCCGACCTGACGAAGGGCGCCGATCTCGCCGGCGCCGCCGCCGCGCCCGCGGTGCACCCTGCCGCCGATGACGATGCCGGCGCCCGCCCTGCGCCCGGCGAGCACGTAGACGATGTCCTGGGCGTGCTGGGCGCTGCCGCACCAGTGCTCGGCCAGCGCGGCCAGGTTCGCGTCGTTGTCGGCCAGGCCCTTGCATCCGAACCAGCGACCCGCGTGCGCGGCCAGGTCGACGCCGGTCCAGCCGGGCAGCACCAGGGAGAGCGTGACGCGGCCCGTCCTGTCGACGATGCCGACCGTTCCCGCCGCCACCGCCCAGACGCGCGATCTGGCGATGCCGTACCCGTCGGCGCAGGCCAGGGCGGTGCGTTCGGCCGCGGCCAGCCGCTCGGGCGCGCCCGCGGCGTCCTCGACGACGGTCCGCTCGGAGGCGACCACCCGCCCGTTGAGGTCGGCGAGGGAGGCGAGGATCTTGTTGGCTCCGACGTCGACGCCCATCACGTAGCCCGCGTCGGCACGGAAGCCGAAGCGCCGCGCCGGCCTGCCCATGACGCCGCCGTCGGGCGGGATCTCCCTGACCCAGCCACGCTCGCCCAGTTCGTCGAGCACCGCCTCGACGGTCTGCCTGGACAGCCCGGTGATGCGGCCGAGTTTGGTCAGTGTGGCCACGCCCTCACTCCGCAGCGCACGCAGCGTGGCCTGGGTGTTGACCTTGCGTACCAGAGACGCGTCCCCCAGCACTTATGAGACCTACTCTCGTAACTGCCCCATTGACGTCCAACGGCCAGGATTCTAGCATCAGCCGACATACGTAAGCCGGTTACATAAGTGGAGGAAAGATGGTGACTCTCGCCGTCGTCGGCGCGGGTTCTCGGGGGACCTCCTATGCCCGCCACGCCATCGCGTCCGGCCGGGCCGAGGTGGTCGCGGTGGCCGATCCGCTGGCCGTACGGCGGGACAGATTCCCCGAGGCGACGCCGTACACCGACTGGCGGGCACTGGCCGCGCTCCCCCGCCAGGCGGACGCGGTCATCATCGCCACGCAGGACGCCGACCACGTCGAACCCGCGGAGCGCTTCGCCGAACGCGGCTACGACATCCTGCTGGAGAAGCCGATGGCGGTCTCGGAGAAGGACTGCCACCGGATCGTGGCCGCGGCCGAGCGGCACGACGCCGTCTTCGCCGTATGCCACGTCATGCGTTACACCTCCTACACCAGGACGTTGAAGTCGCTGCTCGACGCGGGCCGGATCGGCGAGATCGTCAGCGTGCAGCACCTGGAGCCGGTCGGCTGGTGGCACCAGGCGCACTCCTACGTCCGCGGCAACTGGCGCAGGGCCGACCAGTCGACGTTCATGCTGCTCGCCAAGTCCAGCCACGACCTCGACTGGCTGGTGCACATCACCGGCAGGTCGGTCACCAGGGTGTCGTCGTTCGGCGGGCTGCACCACTTCCGGCCCGAGAACAAGCCCGAAGGAGCCGCAGGCCGCTGCCTGGACTGCGCGGTCGAGGCGGACTGCCCGTACTCCGCTCTGCGTATCTACCTGCCACTCGCCGGGCAGGACGTGTGGCCGGTGTCCGTGCTGTCCGAGGACGTCTCCGAGCGGGGGCTGCTCGAGGCGCTCAGGACCGGCCCCTACGGCAGGTGCGTCTACGACTGCGACAACGACGTGGTCGACCACCAGGTCGTGAACATGGAGTTCGAGGGCGGCGCCACCGCGTCGTTCACGATGACCGGCTTCACCCCCGCCGCGCACCGGCAGACCCGCATCTTCGGCACCCGCGGCTCGGTCGAGGGCGACGGAGAGCGCCTGACCATCCACGACTTCGTCACCCGCGAGGTCGAGACCGTGGACACCCGGCCCATGGGCGACTCCACGGCCGCCGGTGGGCACGGCGGCGGCGACCAGGGGCTCGTCGACGCGTTCCTCACCGCGGTCGCCACCAGGGACCGCTCCCCCATTCTCTCCTCGCCCGGCGAGAGCCTGCACAGCCATCTGATCGCCTGGGCGGCCGAGAGGTCACGTCTCAACGGCGAGACCGTCACTCTGGAAGGAACAACCCCCCATGCACGGTAAGCAGATCGCGGCCGTCCTGGCCCTGGGCATGAGCCTGGTGGCCTGCGGATCCTCGACCCCCACCGCGGAGGAAAGCGCGGAGTCCGGCGGCGGCGACCGAGGGCCGATCACGTTCGCCAGCGGCAAGTTCGAGGCCGAGGCCACCCAGAAGATCGTCGACGCCTGGAACGCCAAGCACCCTGACCAGAAGGTGACCTCCAACCTGCTCCCCGAGAGCGCCGACGAGCAGCGCCGCAAGCTCATCCAGAACGCCCAGACCAAGTCGGACTCGTTCGACGTGATCCTCATCGACGCCGTGTGGACCAGCGAGTTCGCGGCGAACCGGTGGGCCGAGGAGCTGACGGGACCGCGCTTCGACGTGACCGGGTTCCTCCCGCCGTCCATCGAGACCGGCAAGTACCGCGACAAGCTCTACGCGATGCCGCTGTTCACCGGCACCGGCCTGCTGTACTACCGCAAGGACCTGGTGGAGCAGCCGCCCAAGACGTGGGCCGAGATGAAGAAGATCTGCGACGAGGTCCTGCCCGAGCAGAAGGGCATGAGCTGCTACGGCGGGCAGTTCGACAAGTACGAGGGCCTGACGGTGAACTTCGCCGAGGCGGTCAACTCGGCCGGCGGCCAGTTCCTCGACTCGGCGGGACAACCCCAGGTCACCAGCGACGCGGCCAAGCAGGGCGCGCAGTTCCTCGCCGACGGCTTCAAGAGCGGGCTGATCCCCAAGGAGGCCATCACGTTCAAGGAGGAGGAGGGCAGGGTCGCCTTCCAGGAGGGAAAGCTCCTCTTCTACCGCAACTGGGCCTACATGTACGAGGCCGCGAACAAGACCGACGGCTCCAGCAAGGTCAACGGCAAGTTCGACGTGGCGCCCATTCCCGGGCTGTCCGGCCCCGGCGCGGGCACGCTCGGCGGCAACAACCTGGCGGTCTCGGCCTTCTCCAAGCACAAGGAGACGGCCAGGGACTTCATCGCGTTCGTCACCTCGGCCGAGCAGGAGAAGGCGTTCGCGCTGATCAACTCCACGCCGATGGCCCGCGCCTCGCTGTACGAGGACCCCGACCTGATCAAGAAGTACCCGTACCTGCCCGCGCTCAAGGAGGGCATCCTGGCGGCCAAGCCGCGCCCCGCCGCGGTCAAGTACGGCGACGTGACCGCGGCCATCCAGGAGTCCGCCTACGCGATCGTCTCCGGCGCCAAGCCCGCCGACCAGGCCCTGACCGAGCTGCAGTCCGCGCTGGCTCCGCTGCTCAAGTAACCGCCATCCGGTACGGCACGCCGTACGGACCGAGGGAGGTAGCAGGACGGTGGTCACGCTGACCGAGAACCCGCGCCCGGTGACCACCGGGTCCGGCAGGCGGCGAAGGGGGGCGGGGGCGCGCGGCCACTCGTGGCTGGCTGCGGCCATGCTCTCGCCCACGCTGATCGTGCTCGCGCTGGTGGTGTTCTATCCGCTGGTGGCGGCCATGCGCGAGTCGTTCTACACCAGCGGCGAGACGCTGGACGCCGACGGTTTCGTGGTGGAGGGCGAGCAGTTCTCCGGGCTGGCCAACTACGCGGGCGTGGTGGGCGAGCGGTTCATGAACGCCGCCTTCAACACCACGCTGTTCACCGTGGTCACCGTCACGCTCGAGGTCGTGCTCGGAGTGGCGATGGCGCTGGTCATGAACAGGGCCTTCCGCGGGCGGGCGTTCCTGCGGGCCAGCATCCTCATCCCGTGGGCGGTGCCGACCGCGGTGTCGGGGCTCATGTGGAAGTGGATCTTCCAGGCGGACGGCGTGGCCAACGCGCTCCTCGGCACGGAGATCCTGTGGACCGCCGAGGGCGTCCACGCCAAGTTCGCGGTGATCATCGCGGACGTATGGAAGACGGCCCCGTTCGTCGGCCTGCTGGTGCTGGCCGGGTTGCAGATCATCCCGCACGAGGTGTACGAGGCGGCCAGGGTGGACGGGGCCTCGCCCAGGCAGACGTTCTGGCGGATCACGCTGCCGCTGGTCAGGCCCGCTCTGCTGGTGGCGGTGCTGTTCCGCCTGATGGACGCGCTGCGCATCTTCGACCTGCCGTACGTCCTGATCGGCCCGCGCAAGCACTCGGTGGAGACGCTGTCCGGGCTGATCTGGGACGAGGCGACCAGGGTGCACTACGGGCCCGCCTCGGCGTACGGCACGGCCCTGTTCCTGTACATCGCGGTGATCGCGTTCGTGTTCGTCAGGCTGCTGGGCGCGGACCTGCTGAGCGACGTGCGCGGCCGCGGGAAGGAGGCCGTGAATGCTGCGTAGGACCGGCATGATCGGCATCGCGCTCTACTGCCTGGTGCCGTTCTACTGGATGGTGGTGTCGAGCTTCCGCCGCACCGCCGACATGTACGACAAGACCCCCGTCCCCGTGCCGTGGTCCGTCGAGTCGTACCAGGCCGTCTTCGAGGAGGGCGTCGGGTTCGGCCGGTCGCTCGTCAACAGCCTGATCGTCGCAGGGGTGACGACCGCGGTCACGCTGCTCGTCGGCACCCTCGCGGCCTACGCGCTGGCCAGGCTGACGTTCCGCTTCAAGAACCTCATCCTGGCGCTGATCATCGCGGTGTCCATGTTCCCCGGGGCGCTGCTGATCGTGCCGCTGCTGAAGCTGTTCACGGCGATCGGGTGGATCAACACCTACCAGGCGATGATCGCGCCGTCGATGTCGTTCGCGCTGCCGCTGACCGTGTGGAACCTCACCACGTTCTTCCGGCAGCTGCCGTTCGAGCTGGAGCAGGCGGCCATGATCGACGGTTGCACGCCGTTCACCGCCTTCCGGCGGGTGATGCTCCCGCTGGCGGCGCCCGGGATCTTCACGACGGCGATCCTGGCGTTCATCGCGACGTGGAACGAGTTCATCATCGCGGTCACCATGATCAACGACCCGGCGACGCAGACGGCGACCGTCCGCATCGCCCAGTTCACCGGCGCCGCCAAGTACGACACCCCGTTCGGGACGCAGATGGCGGCCGGCGTCCTCGTCACGATCCCCCTGGTGCTCCTGGTCCTGTTCTTCCAGCGCCGCATCGTCACGGGACTGACGGCGGGCGCGCTGAAGTAGCGCTCGTCGCCTGCGGAGGCAGGCGGGAAGGGGTGAGGCAGTACGATTCCCGGCATGCGCGATCTTGGGGCCTTAGTCGCCTCCCTCGTGGTGGGCGCCGGACTCGTCGGCGTCCCCCTTCCCGCCTCCGCCGCGACGACCCCGGTGACCTGTTCGGCCGTCGTGCCCGTCTACGCCGTCGACAGCGGCGGCAAGCTTCGCTGGTACGGTCACCGCCAGGGCGCCTCCGGCACTGACGCCTGGGCCGACGGCAGCGGCAGAGAGATCGGCCACGGCTGGAACACGCTCACGAAGGTGTTCTCCGGCGGCGCCGGCGTGATCTACGCCATCGACAGGGACGGCGACCTGAAGTGGTACCGCCACCTCGCCCCCTCCACCGGCGAGGAGGGCTGGGCTCCGGGAAAGCGGACGGTCATCGGCACCGGCTGGCACGACATCGTGGACGCGGTCTCCACGGGCTCGGGTGTCATCTACACCCTGGACAGGTCGGGTGACCTGCGCTGGTACCGCCATTTGTCCCCCACCACGGGCGCCGAAGGCTGGGCGGCCGGCAGCGGCAAGGTCATCCGTTCCGGATGGACGGCCGTCACCCGCCTGATGACCGGCAGGGACGGCACGCTGTACGGCGTCAACACCAAGGGGTACGTCCGCTGGTACCGCCACACCGACCCCCGCGGCGGCGGAACGGCCTTCGGCGAGGGCACCGGGCTCGTCGTCGGCGAGGGCTGGGACGGCTACCGCAGCATGTCGGCCGCCGGCGGCGGGGTCATGTACGGCCTGGACCTCACCGGCCGGCTGTGGTGGGAGCGCCACGCCGACCCGCTCGCGGGCGCCCCCGTCTGGCAGGCCCGCAGGACCGCCAGAACCGGCCTGGCCGGCCTCACCTCCGTCTTCGCCGACGCCACGGCCTGCGCGGCGAACACCTCCTTCTCCGGCTACGCCGCGGGCAGGCAGGGACAGACTCTCGCCTACCGGAACGGGCGCGTGCGGGCCGCGTTCACCGTGGGGGCGCGGACCGCGCTGACGTTCGGCGACCTCCGCACCCTGACCGAGGCGAACAGCAAGGCGAGCGTGGCCACCAGGGCCCGGGTGTCGCTGCTGCCCGCGCCGTGGGCGCTCGGGGCGCCGTGGGCCGGCGAATGGCTGGATCGTCCGCGCGACGCCGGCGAGGAGGACCTGCTGGCGATCGCCACGCAGTACCTCGCGCAGGCTCCCGACAGAACCAAGGACGGCCTGCGCTACGCGGGAGACGCCGACTACGGGCCGCTCCTGGCGGACGGGACCCGGCAGGAGGGGTCGGACTTCAACGACTATCTCGGCGTCCCCTGGTCCTACCCCGGCAAGACCGACGCGCCTGAGGCGAAGCAGAAGGGCGCCCTGGACTGCTCAGGATTCGTCCGCATGGTCTTCGGGTACCGCGGCGGGCTGCCGCTGGGCGTCGAGGGCGCGATGCCCGCGGGGGCGCTGCCGCGCCGCGCGGTCGAGATGGCCGAGGACACGGCCCCTGGGGTGACGGTCATCGACGGCAAGGGCGCCAAGCCTGCCTCGTACGCCGACCTGCAGCCTGGCGACCTGCTGTTCTGGGACGGCTCGTCCGATGACGGCACGGCCATCGACCACGTAGGCGTCTACCTGGGCATCGACTCCACGGGCAGGCACAGGTTCGTCTCCAGCCGCAAGTCCGTCAACGGGCCGACGCTCGCCGACGTCGGCGGCCCGTCGACGCTCGACGGCGAGATGCTGTACGACAGGTCCTGGCGTAAGGCCCGCCGCATCTGACCTCGGCTGTCAACTCCCTTGCAAGTGAATTGAAAGGGATTAACAAGCAGAATCGAGTACAAAGCGGGCATATGACTGCGTGGTTCTCGGATCGCCGGTACGGGAGGTCAGGCCGGCCGCCCACCGCGTTCGAGGCCGCCCGATCGATATCGGAGAAAGTGGATGACAACACACGCCACTCCCGCCGAAACCTTCAGCGGCCGCCGGGCCGTACTCCCATCCGTCCTGGCCGACTCCCGGCGGTCGCGACCGCCCGCGCCGCCGTTACCGGCAGGTCCCGCAGGCTGAAGGCCGCCCGCGAAACCGCGGGCGGCCGGGGGAATCGCCTGTCCGCGCAGGACAGCTCACCACGGGGAGACATATGCCCACACCCGACACCCATGCGAAGCCCGGAAACGGACGCCGGCTCACCGCCGCCGCGGCGCTCGCGCTCGTCCTCGCCTCCGGCGCGGCGGCGGTCACCGCCGGCACGGCCGACGCCTCAGTCGCCAGGCCGGGACCGTCGCCAGGGCTCAGCCACAACCACAACGAGACCGTGCTGGTCCGAGACTGACCGCGCGGCACGGAGGACAGCATGTCCGCACACGAGAAGAAGCCGGGAGCCGAGACCGGACGGCGGCTTGCCGCCGGACTGCTCACGCTCCTGCTGGCCTCCGGCGCGGCAGCGGCCACCACCGCCGCGGCCGACGCCGCGGCGAAGCCCAGGCCCGACAACCGGCTGAGTCTCAACCACAACGAGACCATCCTGATCCACGCCTGAAAGCACGAAACCGATGGAATCCGAGCAGGACATCGTCCACGCCCTGGCCGAAGCAGTGCGGCACAGGAGCGAGGGGAACTATTCCGCCGCGCTGGAGCACGCCGTCCAGGCGCGCCTCCTGCTGACCGGAAGCGGATCGGCGACCGAAGCCGACACGGCCGAGGCGCTGGCCGCGGTCCTGCTCATGGAAGGCGGCCTGCGCCGGCACCTCGGTGACCTGCCGCAGGCCGCGACGACCCTGAACGAGGCGCTCACCCTGAGCGAGCGAGCAGGCGCCACCATCGAGGGGGCCCGGCTGACGCTGTCCGTTCTGGGCGAACTCGCCGCCGTCCACCGCACCGACGGCGACTACGACCAGGCCGAACGGCTCCTGCGCGCGGCCATCGCCCGGGCCAGGCGACTTCCGGGGCCCGAGCCGCCCGAACTGGCCAGCCTGCTCAACGAACTGGCCGTCACGTTCAAGTACTCCGGCCGCTTTCCCGAGGCCGAACAGCTCTACCATCAGGTCCTCGAACTCCTGGAGCGGGCGCTGCTCCCGCACCAACTGGACCTGGCCGCCGTCCACCACAACCTGGGCGGGCTCGCTCACGCCAGAGGCGACTTCGCCGCCGCCGAACCGCATGCCCGCCGTTCGCTGGCGTTGAGCGAGCGCGCCCTCGGCGCCGATCACCCTGTCACCGCCGCCGACCGTGCCGCCCTGGCCGCGATCCTGGACGCCCTCGGCCGGCACGAGGAAGCGGAGGCGCTGTTGATCCAGGCGCTGAAGGTCTTCACCCGCGTCTACGGTGACGACCACCCCGAGGTCGCCGTCACCTGCAACAACCTGGCCGCGATCGCCTACCGGCGCGGCGACCTGGCCAGAGCAGAGCAGCTCTACCGGCGATCCCTGGCCGTCAAGGGACACACGCTCGGCTCGGTGCATCCCGAGCTGGCTCCCACGCTCAACAATCTGGCCCTGCTGAAGGAGGACCAGGGCGACAGGGCGGAGGCCGCGGCGCTGTACCACCGCGCCCTGGCGATCCTGGAGGGCGCGGTCTCGCCCGACCACCCGGTGCTGGCCACCTGCCGCGCCAACTACGCCGCGCTTCAGGGCGCGCGGCGCGGCCGCGACTCCTGACCGGCCGCCCACCGGTCGCCCACCACCGGCCGGTTCACCCCCGCACGGGCATCACGCGGGTCACCTGCTCGCGTGCTCGGGACGTCGTCGTCCATCACGATCACCAGCTTGCCGCGGGCAGCGGCATGTTCCTCCAGGCGATCACGTGGTGGCTGGAGAGCGGCAGGCGAACCTGGCGTCACCAGCCGATCGAGATCGTCCAGGTGGGGTGGGCCCACAGAGATGTCTAGAGGATTACTACAAATGATCCCGAGATAATCACCGCAAATAGCGACGTTCCGGACGTGCCTTTTGGTAGAAACGCACTTTGATCGTGGTTGGCACGTGAAGAAGGCGAGGCAGGAGCGGCATGACTCGGACCATCGGCAGGATCCCTCGGCTGCCACCGGAGAGCGGTCTCAACATCGCGATCCTGGCCATGGCCGCCGACATCTCCGGTACGCGGGAGGGGGCGGAGATGCTCGCCGAGTGTGCGGAGACGCTGCTCGCGAACGGTTCTCGCGCGGAGGCGCTCGACTGGTTCTCGCGCATCGTGGAGGGCGGCGAGCCCGAGCTCGCCCCACACGCGGCCCTGCGCATCGGCGACGTGCTGGTCGACGAGGATCTGGAGGCCGCCCAGGCCGCCTGGCGTTACGCCACCGACCATGGCACCAAGCGAGTCGGGAAGGCCGGGCGCGACAACATGAAGGTCCTCGCCCGGCACGACATCACCCCTCGCAAGACCCCGGCCACCGCCGAGGAGGTGGTCGGCCGCGCGGCGCTCGGACGCGGCCGGCTGTGGGTGGCCGAAGGGGATCTGGACGCTGCCGCCGAGGCGTTCGGGCAGGCCTCGGACTCCCCGATCCTGGAGGTGGCGGCGGAAGGGCTCTCCTACCTGGGCTCGACGCTCTCCATGGCGGGTGAGCACGAACGTGCCGTGCCCGTGCTCGAACGCGCGATCGCCACCGGACATCGGAGGTACGGGCCCATGGCGGCGCTCGACCTGTCCTCGATTCTCAGCGCCCGGGGCCAGGCCGGCCGCGCGGTCGCCGTGCTGAGACAGGCACAGCACGGGGAGGGCTGGGCCGCGGCCATGGCCGCGGTCAACGTCGGGGTGCTGCTCGCCCGCGAGCTGGGCGATCTCGAAGCCGGCATCGCCGAGCTGCGCCAGGTCTCCCACAGCCCGGACCCGCTGGCGGCCGCGGGCGGGCTGTTCAACCTCGCCACCCTGCTGGAGGAGAACGGGGACGCCGACGGCGCGCGGCAGGCCTACCAGGACGCCGCGGACCTGCGGCAGCCGATGTTCAGCGGCAAGTCCGCCGTGAACCTCGGTGTCCTGCTGACCAGGGAGACCGACTTCAGGGGCGCCGAGGCCGCCTGGCTGCTCGCGCTCCAGATCGGCACCCCCGAGGACCGGGCCAGGGCCCAGGATTCGCTCGAGCAGCTCAGCCTGCTCGGCGACCTGGACCAGGCGCGCAGCACGGTGGAGGGGGTGGATCTGAACGATCCCGACCTGGTGGGTACGGCTGCGCTCCAGGCCGCCGAGCACTTCCTCGCACAAGGGGACATCGGGGCGGCGGTGCGCTCGTACGAGCGGGCCATGGACACCGGCCATCCCCTGCACGCGGCGTGGGGAGCCGCCCTGGTCGGGCTCATGTTCTCGTACGAGCACGGCTCGCGGGGCGCGGAGATCGGGATCGGCCGGCTGGGCGAGGTGGGACTCGGCCCGCTGGAGGCGAGGGCGTGGTTCTTCCACGGGGTGCTGGTGATGCGGCGCGGCGATCTGGCGGGCGCCGAGTCCGCCTGGCGGCGGGTGGCGCGGACGGCTCGTGACGCCTACCCCGCGGCGACCTGCCTGCTGTGGGCGGTGCACCGGGACCCGTCGCAGGCGGAGGCGTCGTTCCACTGGGTGCTCGAACTGGCCGGGGACCTCACGGAGGACGTCGTCCAGGCGGTGCTCCAGCTCGGGCGGGCACGCGCCGAACAGGGTGACCGCGCGGCGGCCCGCGAGGCGTACGAGCTGTGCCACCGCCTCGCGGGCCGGTCCGGGGACGCCACGCTGATGGAGCAGGTCAGGACCGCCATGGGCTCGACCTGACCGGCACCCGCGCGGGCCCGTCACGGCTGTCGGCGGTGCCGTTACCACGGTGCCGATCCGAAGGCGGACACACCCGCCGCCCGCCGTCCCCGAGCTGCCCGGCTACCCTCCCGCGGGGTGGCCGGTCTCGGCCGCCTCTCTGCCCAGGGCCTCCCACAGCAGGTTCAGCGGATGATCGGGCCCGTACCGCTCGCGCTCGCCCTTCCTGGTGAACACCGCCGAGACCATCTCCAGCTTGGGCTCGACGTCGTGCGTCAGCTCGACGACGCGCAGTGCCGTGCCGTCCGCCGCCTCGACCGCACGGCGGCCGAGCGTGCGGGTCACGATCATGCAGCCCTTGGCCAGCCGCGCCCTCAGGAGCGCGACGCCGTACTGGAGATCCTCGATCTCGGCCACGATGTTCAGCCGGTCACGGAACGCGGGACCGAACCAGCGCGCAAGGAAGTCGGCGATCAGCCCGCTCACGGGCACGATCAGCGGCAGTCCGCCGAGTGCGCTGGTGGCGACCGCGTCACCGGGCAGGTCGGCCTCCGGAAGGTTGGTCAGCAGGACGGGGCTGCCGCGGCGCCATTCGATGCTGTCGTACTTGCCGTGGCTGGCGTGGTCACCGACCGGCGTGACGACGCTGCCGCACAGCAGGTCCACCTGCCCCTCGTCCAGGCGGGACCAGAAATCCCTGGTGCGGACGTGCACGAGCCGGAATTCGACGCCACGGCGCGCGAATTCGTCCGCGAGCGTTTCCCAGGCACGGGCGAGAATCCATAGCGTGAATTCCGTCGTGCCCACCGTGAGCGTTTTCCCGATGCGCCGCCGAGATTCGTGAAGGTCGTCCATCGAGCGCGCGAGCACCGCTCGCGCGCCCTCGACGAGGATCTCGCCGGTGGGGGTGAAAACGAAGTCCTTCCCTCTGCCGCGCTTGCTCACCAATACCTCGCCGCACAACGACTGGAAATTGCGGTTGAGCGTGTCGAGCTGTTTCTGGACGCTGGACTGCTCCCTGCCGAGAAGCCGTGCCGCCTGCAGCGCCGACCCCGTCCGCCGAACGACGATCAACGTCCGGAGCTGGTCCAACGTGGTGTCGAGCAGCGCGGGCGGGCAACTCAGGAGTTCGGCCAT
Organism: Nonomuraea sp. bgisy101; assembly: GCF_057708945.1. Taxonomy (NCBI): domain Bacteria; kingdom Bacillati; phylum Actinomycetota; class Actinomycetes; order Streptosporangiales; family Streptosporangiaceae; genus Nonomuraea; species Nonomuraea sp. bgisy101. The sequence continues at coordinate 69,052 of NZ_JBYITD010000015.1, read as the reverse complement.
CGGGTCGGCCGGCGGCACCAGTTCGGGAAGCGGCGCTGACATGTGCGGCTCACATCCTCACTTTCGTGTTGCACGGAAAGTCCCGTGGAAACTGATCCCAGTTCCCGCCGAACTTATCCGAAGATTCTTTCGACTTCCGATGGACATCGGTGATCGAAACATAGAGCATTGCTTCTCGCCCCCGCCGGGATTCATCTCGAAAGCGGGCCGCCCGCGCCGTCCGGTGCGCCGGGCATTTCAGCATGACAATCGTCTCTGACCAGGAGTGATCATGGCATCATCGCACGCGTATACAGCCGCGCCGCAACACGGCGGCCGGCCGCCGGCGAGACCGGCGACGCTGAGGGCGGCCGCGGCCCTCTTCGCGCTCGCGGCGCTCGCGGGCATCGGCAACCTCGTCGTCGCGCTGACCGGCGGCAGGGAGCTGCTGCGCGGCCTGATCGACGAAGTGATCAAGAGGGAGCTGGGCGGCTCCGCGGACGCCGCGAGCCTTGGGGAGACGCTGATCGCGGCGGCCCTGGACGACGCCTACTCCACGCTCACCGCGCGGACCTCGATCATGGCGTTCGTCGGAGTGACGTTCCTGTTCTTCGGGGCGTTCGTCTGGGCGCGAAGAAACTGGGCACGGATCGCGGTCATCCCGTTCGCCCTCATCGGCCTCGGCATCTGGTTGCTGGACCTCACCGACGACGTCCCGACGATCCTGCGCTTCCTGGACGGTGTCGGCGTGGCGGCCACGGTCGCGGCACTGGTCCTGATGTGGCTCGGCCCCTCCAACCGCGCCGTCAGGGCGCGCAAGGAGGGGCGGAACTGACCCGGGCGTCGCCGCCCGGGGGATGCCCTCACGCGACCCAGTGCGGTCGCCGGGAAGCGGGTGACGGCGATGGGCCGTCGGCGAGAGCGGTGGCCATCCGGCGCACGGCCTCGCGCAGGGTGTCCGGCGGCATGGTGTAGGGGATGCGCAGACGCTGTTCGAAGATGCCGGGGTCGGTGGCGAAGTAGGCGCCGCCCTCGATCCGCACGCCGTAGTCCAGCGCGCGCTCGGCCAGCGCCGAGGCGATGGGCTCGCCCAGGTCGACCCACAGCGAAAGGCCGCCGGGCGGCGGTCGCCAGGTCCAGTCAGGCAGGTGCTCGTTCAGGGCGGCGGCCAGGGCGGCGCGCTGCTCGCGCAGGTGTTCCAGGCGAGGCGGCACCAGCTCTCCGGCCCTGGCCAGCAGGGTGAGGGCCAGCAGCTGATCCAGGACCGAGCCGCCCATGTCGGTGGCGACCCGCTGCCCGGCGAGTTCGGTGACCAGGCGTGCGGGGGCGCGCAGCCAGCCGATGCGCAACCCCGCCCAGTGGGTCTTGCTCATCGACCCGATGGTGATGATCTGGCCGCTCCCGCGAGGCGTGGCGTGGGAGGCGAGAGGCGGCGGGGCGGGGACGTCGAGGGCGAGTTCGGCCAGCGTCTCGTCGACGACGAGCCACGTGCCGGAGCGTTGCGCGGCTCGCAGGAGACGGGCGCGCTCCTGCTGGGGCATGAGGCAACCGGTCGGGTTGTGGAAGTCGGGGATCAGGTACGCGAGGCGGGGCACCGCCTGGCGCAGGGTCGACTCGATGATCTCGATGTCCCAGCCGGTGTCGGTCACCGGGACGGACACGGTGCGCAGCCGCGCTCTGCGCATGGCGTCCAAAGCGTTCGGATAGGACGGATTCTCGGCCATGACGCGGTCCCCGGGGCGGCACAGCAGCGCCAGGACCAGCGTGAACGCGTGCTGGGCGCCGGAGGTCACCAGGATCTGTTCGGGCACGGTGGCAAGGCCGCGCCGGCTGAAGCGCTCGGCGACGGCGGCGCGCAGGTCGGGCAGGCCGTACGGGTGGTAGCCGGGGGTGTTCGCGTGCTCCGAGAGGTGCGGGGCGACGGTCGCGAGAGCGTCCGCCAGCGCCTGCCCGGGCAGTCCGGGGGCTGCCCTGGCCAGGTCGATCGCGATGTCCTCCGGGCCGAGGAGCCGGGTGACGCCGGTGGTCCCGCGGCCTTCCGGCAGGTCCGTCCAGGTGCCCGAACCCTGGCGGCTGTGTGCGAACCCGCGCTCGCGCAGCAGGTCGTACACGGCGGTGATCGTGGCCCTGCTCGTGTTCAGGACGATCGCCAGTTCCCGCTCGGCGGGCAGCCGTACGTGCAGCGCGATCCGTCCGTCCAGGATCAGCGCGCTGATCGCCTCCGCCAGGTGGCGATAGGCGGGCCGCGCTCCGGCGAGGTCGGGCAGCATGGCGGCGAGCTGCCGGCTGCCCAGGGCCCGATCGCCGCGTTCCAGCGGGTTCGAGTCGGCCATACCAACCATTCCCCTGAGATTGGCCATGTCTTCTGAGCCAATCACTCTACAGACTCGCCTCATTGGCCTTGAAGTCAGACGAACCCCTGGAGGCGAGCGGTATGGAGCAGGAGATCACCGACGGTGACGGGCACCGGCTGGAGCGCCGCCGTCGGGCACGTGTCACGGCTCGGCCGGCCCCTCGCTCCACCCCCTCCCCTCCCCCGCTCACCTACGTCCGCCTCACCGAACGTCCACTGCGACGTCTCCCCCAGCTGTTCATCGGCCTCGCCCTCTACGGGTTCAGCCTCTCGGTCATGGTGCGGGCCTCGCTCGGTGTCAACCCGTGGAGCGTCCTGTACGAGGGGCTGGAACGCCACACGCCCCTGAGCTTCGGCACGATCAGCGCGGTCATCGGCGTCGTGGTGCTGCTGCTGTGGATCCCGCTCAGGCAGGCACCGACGTTCGGCACCGTCGCGAACATCGCCGTCCTGGCGTGCTCGTCCGACCTGGGCCTCCTGCTCATCCCCCAGGACCTCGGGCTCCCCGCCCGGGCCGGTCTGCTCGCCGGGGGGATCCTCCTCAACGGGCTGTCCGTCGCCGTCTACGTCGGCGCGCGCTTCGGCCCAGGTCCCAGGGACGGCTTGATGACGGGCGCGTCCGCCGCCACAGGGCACTCCATCCGGCTCGTCCGTACCTGGATCGAGCTCACCGTGCTCGCGATGGGCTGGCTGCTCGGCGGGACCGTGGGAGTCGGCACCGTGCTGTACGCACTCGCGGTCGGCCCGATCACCCAGTTCTTCATGCCCTGGTTCGCGTACCGCGACGCCGCCGACCGCGCCGGCGGGCAGCCCTCGCCCGACGAACCCCGCGCCGGCTCCCATCCCCTACCCTGACGCCGGGCCCACGTCGCCGGAGATCGCGAAGGCGTGCGCTCACGAATGCGCGAGCGAGCGGAGAGATGAGCGAACCAGGCATCCGGTCTCTTCCACCCGAGCCACATCGTCGACCTGGACCCGTCCATCGCGGCCACGGCCACGCTGCCGCTCGGGCACATCGCCTGGGTCAAGGCTGGTACGGCAGGACCCGGTCGTACTCGATGGCGAGGTGGCGCGGGCCGCGCAGCGTCGAGCTCGGGCGGTAGGGCGGCGGGTCGGTGACGAGCCTCGGGTTCACCAGCCGCCTCGCGAGCTCGCGAAGGGCGATCTGGGCCTCCAGGCGGGCCAGCGGAGCGCCGAAGCAGTGGTGGATCCCCCCGCCGAACCCGAGGTGCTGGATGTAGGGGCGGTCGGGGTCGAACCGGTCGGGATCGTGCACGTGCGCCGGGTCGCGGCTGCCCGACGCGAGGGCCAGGGCGATGGAGGAGCCCTTGGGGATGGTGACGCCCGCGATCGTGATGTCGTCGAGCGCGACACGCTGCGGCAGGAACTGCACCGGCGGCTCGAACCGCAGGAGCTCCTCGACCGTGTGGATCACCAGGTCGGGCTCGTTACGGATCCGTTCGATCAGCCCTGGATCGCGCAGAAGGGTCAGCATCCCGTTGGTGATCAGGTTGACCGTGGTCTCGTGCCCCGCGATCAGCAGCAACGTGGCGGTGGTGATCACTTCGATCTCCGAGAGCGCCCCGTCGGGACCCTCGTAGGTGACCAGTCCCGACAGCACGTCGTCGCCCGGGTTCTCGCGGCGGGCCTGGGCCAGTCCACCCAGGTACGTGGCCAGCGCCATGATGGCGGCGTGGCGGCGCCTGGCCCGCTCCTCCACGCCGCCCTCGCCGACGCCGAGGGTCTCCACGATCTCCTCCGCCCAGTGGTGGAACTTGGGCTCGTCCTCGCGGGGCACGCCGAGCAGGTGGCAGATGACGGTGACGGGGAACGGGTAGGCGATGTCGTCGACGACGTCGGCCTGCGTCCTGTCCGCGATGCCGTCGATCAGGTCCTTGACGATCTCGTGCAGCTCTCCGCGCATGTCGTCGACAGTGCGTGGCGCATGGGGTGGTCCGAAGTGACGCATCGCGAGCGCCCTGAGCCGGTCGTGCTCGGGCGGGTCGGTGGTGATGAAGGAGGGCGGCAGCGGTTCCTCGGGGGGCGGGTTGTCCGCCTTGCGCTTGTCCGAGCTGATGCGCGGGTCGTGCAGCAGCGCGACGATCTCGTCGTAGGTGCTGACGACGTAGCTGCCGTCCTCCAGCCTCACGACGGGCGTCTTGCGGAGCTCGGCGTACAGCGGGTACGGGTTCGCCCGGTTGGCGAACTGGTGGATCTGCTCGTAGATGGTTGCCGGCTCCACGGAGCGTGCCTCCCTGTCTCGTCGTTCGAGGGTCCTACTGCTGATGCCGTACGAGCGAGACGCGGCGTTCGGCCGGATCGTGGCCGGTCACCACGACGGTCGCGCCCTCCGCTGGAGCCATCCGCTGCGGGACCTCGGCCGGGACGGGCCGCAGTTCCTCGGGTCTGCCGACCATGTGGAAGTCGGGCGGGAACGGCTCGGCCCGCTCGATGAGGTCGCGGTAGAAGTCCAGCCACATCGCCTGGTCGAAGGTGACCGCGGCGGTGATCCTTCCGCGGTATCCGTACACGGCGACGAACCGGCGGTTCTCGACCGAGCCCTGCGCGATGACGACCTCGTCGGCGACACTGGGCACGCCGACGGACTTGATGTTGGTGTTGAACTGGTTGGACCAGAAGACCGGCAGCGACAGGTGCGGCCAGCGGTGGGCCTGGTCGCTGAGCATGTTGTGGGCGGCGATCTCGGCCTGGGCGACGGCGTTGCCCCAATGCTCCAGCGCCATGAACTGGTAGTGGTAGACCGGGTGCGGGAACCGCGCGACGTCGCCGGCGACGAAGATGTCATCGGTGACCAGGCCGTTGATGTCGACGGCGCGGCAGCCCGCGTCGGTGGCCACCCCCCAGGGTCCTGCCGCGAGGCCGGAACCCTCCAGCCACTCGACGTTGCGGAGCGCGCCGAGCGCGACCACGGCCATGTCGGCCTCGACCCTGCTGCCGTCGGACAGCCGCGCGCCGACCAGCCGCCCGTCGGCGTCTCCTTCCAGCGCCGTGACCGTGACCTCGCAGCGCAGGTCCACTCCGGCCGCGCGCTGCATGTCCGCGGCGATGTCGCCGATCACCTTGCCGAACGCGCCGACCAGCGGAGCGGGACCCGCTTCGACGACGGTCACCTCCAGCCCGAGGCTGCGGCAGACCGAGGCCACCTCCGAGCCGGTGAACCCGGCCCCGATGATCAGCACCCGCCCGACCCCTACGGCCAGCCGCTCGCGCATCCGGTCGGCCTCGTCCAGCGTGCGCAGCACGTACACGCCGTCGAGCGCCGCCTCCTCCTGCTTCGGCCACGGCCTGGCGCGGGCGCCGGTGGCGATCAGCACCTTGTCGAAGCCGATCTGCCTGCCGTCGGCCAGGCGCACCTGCTTGGCGCCGATGTCCAGTCCCGTCGCCGGGGTGCCCGCGAGCCATTCGACGTCGATGTCGCGCAGCTGGGGAAGCATGGTGTGCTCGGCGTCGACCTTGCCTGCGAGCACCTGCTTGGACAGCGGCGGCCGGTCGTACGGCGGGTACGGCTCGTCGCCGATCAGGGTCACCGTGCCCTTGAAGCCGTCCCTTCGCAGGACGCCGGCGGCCCGGCCACCGGCGAGCGAGGCGCCGACGATGACGATGTGCCCGTTGCGCTTGAACTCGTCGTCACCGTCCCTGGTGGGATGGCGCAACTCGGGGTCCACGGTTCTGTGCTGGGTGGCCATCCTGTCGACGTGGATGGCCTGGACCGGACATGCGGCGGCGGCCTGCAGCACCTTCTCCCGCTGTTCGTCGCCAGGGTCGGTGTCGTACATGAGGGCTTCCTGGCCGTGCATCGTGAACGCGTCAGGCGCCAGGAAGGCGCACTGCCCGTATCCCTGACAGCGCGTGAGATCAACGACAACTCTCACAGCCACTCCCCCGTCGATCTGGGCCGGGACACGCCCCCAGGCCGATCTGACACCCCCTTACCCGGCACTCTCTCGGCGATAAGCGAGGAAAGGTCATGGATTGGGTATTTTCGCGGTCAGGCGGACGCCATTGCCCGCCGGCGGTGCGCCGAGCAGGAAACAGCCCACGGCCAGGACCCAGACGGGGAACAGCATCTCCGTCCAGACGACGGTTCTGACGACGAGCAGGAGCACCAGCCCGGCGAGATAGCCGAGCGCGCTGAGCCAGCGGGGGAAGATGCCGAGACGGGTGGCGATGGTCGTGGCCGTCAGCGTGAACACGGCGGCCATGCGGGGCGCGTACTCGGCGAGCAGGGTGAACGTGAGATAGCGCCCGAAATGGTGGAGGTTGCCCGGCTGTCCGGCGGCCTTCATCTCCTCGATCGTGTCGAGGTAGGCGCCTGCCGTCGCTCCGAAGACGAGGAGCATCGCCACGTACAGCAGGCCCGCGCCGAAGAAGACCGTCGCGAAGAACCTGTCCTCACGCGCGCCGATCGAGTCCCGCAGGGCCCCCATGAACCACAGGAAGAAGATCCCGCCGTACGGCAGCAGCACCAGGGCCACCCGCAGGGCACGGTGGCTTGAGGTGTCGGCGAGGTACTCGGCCGCGTCGAGCGGCCGGCCGGGGAACGCCAGGCGCACCAGGACCATGGCGCCGCCCAGCATCAGGGCGGCGAGGATGCCCGCGGCGCCCGCGGCGCGGGGAGTGCGCAGGCTCTTCGCCGGCGGATCGGCACTGCCCTGCATGCGGTCCCCCATTCCAGCGCACCCTGTACGGGCTTTCGTATCCTTCCGCTACGGTGTGTAACCGCCCTGGCGGGCTCAGCGGCGAGCAGAGGGGCGTCAGCGGGGTGTGAGCCGGGGAGGTCTCGTCTGGATCCAGGTCGCCTTCGGCGCGGTGTACTCCTCGACGGCGTGCAGGGACTTGTCGCGCGCGGTGCCCGACTGCCCGAACCCGCCCCACGGGACCGACCAGTCGCTGCCGTCGTAGTCGTTCACCCACACCTGCCCGGCCCGCAGCCGCCCGGCCACGTGCAGTGCCAGATCGATGTCCCTGGACCACAGTCCGGCGCCGAGGCCGTAGACGGTGTCGTTGGCCATGCGCACCACCTCGTCGACCTCGTCGAAGGTGAGGACGGACAGCACAGGCCCGAAGATCTCCTCCTGGGCGATCGTCATGTCGTTGCGGACCTGGTCGAACACGGTCGGCGCGAGGAAGTGCCCGCCGGTCTCGGCGAGCACCTCGTGGCCGCCGGTGACCAGCCGCGCGCCCTCGGCGCGGCCGCGCTCGACGTACCGCATGACCCGCGCCTTCTGCTCCGCGCTGATCAGCGCGCCCAGTTGCGTCGCCGGATCGAGCGGGTCGCCGACGCGCAGCTCGCGTGCGCGCCGTACGACGAGGTCCAGCAGGTCGTCGACGATCTCCCGGTGGGCGAACAGCCTGCTTCCCGCGCTGCACACCTGGCCCTGGTTGTAGAAGATCCCCCATATCACCGCCTCGGCCACGACCTCGAGGTCGGCGGCGTCGGGAAAGACGATGTGCGGCGACTTGCCGCCCGCCTCGACGCACACCTTCTTGGCGTTGGACTCGGCGGCGTAGCCGAGGAACCGGCGTGCCGTCCGCGTCGAGCCCGTGAAGGCGAGGACGTCGACGTCCGGGTGGCGGCCCAGAGCGGCACCCGTGGTCGGGCCGTCGCCGGGAACCACGTTGAGCACGCCGGGCGGCAGGCCTGCCTCCATGGCGAGGGCGGCGATCCGGATGGTCGTCAGCGGGGTCTGCTCGGCAGGCTTGATGATCAGGCTGTTCCCGGACATCAGCACAGGGCCGAGCTTGTAGGCGGCCTGGTACAGCGGGAAGTTCCACGGGGTGACGCAGCCGACCACCCCGAGCGGCTCGCGGCGTACCACGGCCAGCACGTCGGTTCTCGTCGGCGCCACCTCGTCGTACAGCTTGTCCGCGGCCTCGCCGTACCATCGGGTCATGTCGGCCGACTTCGCGATGTCCCCGGTGAGCACGTCGCGGACGGGTTTGCCGGTGTCGAGGCACTCCAGCAGTGCCAGCTCCTCCCGGTGCTCGTCCATGAGCTCGGCCAGGCGTCGCAGCACACGGCCGCGCTCGCGGGGCGAGCGGCCTGACCAGCGCCCGTCGTCGAAGGATGCCCTGGCCGACACGACGGCGGCGTCCACGTCCTCTCCGGTGGACATCACCACCTTGGCGATCACCTCGCCGGTCGCCGGGTTCTCGGTCGCGAAGGCGTGACCGAGCGCGCCGGTGCGGTACTCGCCGTCGATGAAGGCGCGCGTCTCGGGCCGGAGCCGTCCGGCCATGGTGCTGATCTCGGCGACGTCGCGGTCGAGCAGCATGTGTTCGCTCCTGTCCTGTGGTCGGAGGTCGGCGGCGCCTCGACGGCGTCGTGGGGCCGTGGCGGTCATCGCGAGGAGGCCGGTACGGCCAGGGCCGGGCGGTCGAGAGAGAACCGGGAGACCGGGCGCGCCGTCGTTCCCGTCGTGAGCAGATCGACCATGATCTCCCCCAGGACCGGGCCGAACTTGAAGCCGTGACCCGAGCATGCCGACGCGACGCCGATCGTGGCCTGGCCGGGAAGCAGGTCGAGGACGAAGTCCTCGTCGGGTGTCATGGTGTACCGGCAGGTCTCGGCACGGACGAGCGGCCCGAGTCCCGGCAGCCGGTGGCGGGCGTGTGCCATGAGCCGCTTGAGCGCCGGCTCGTGCACGACTCCTGACAGATCGCCGGCATCGATCTCCGGGCCGTCGCGGTCGAGCATGAGCTTCACGCCGCCGCCCGGCTCGAGCTCGGGGAACATCGAGATCATCGGGGGCCGGCCGGCCCGGTGCTCGATCATGACGGGGAAGCGGTCAGGCCCGAAGGCGGTGGAGGGGGCGGCGAAGTAGGCGACCTGCTCGCGCGTCACCGACAGCGGAAGGGGGCGTCCCATCTCGGCCAGCAGCGGACGGGTCCACGATCCCGCGGCGATCACGGCCGCCGCGGCGCGAACGTCCACGCCGTTGACGTCGGCGGCCACTCCGCCGGGCACGGGCCTGAGCCGGCGCACGCGTGCCTGCTCGCGTATCTCGGCCCCGTGCGCCCTGGCATCCGTGGCCAGCGCGCGTACACAGGTGTCGGCGTCGAGCACACCGGCGTCCTGCTGGTAGAGGCCCTCCATGCCGGGGTCCGGGCGCAGCTGCGGGAACCGGCCGGCCAGCTCGTCCGGCGACAGCCGCTCGAATTCGACGTCGCACGCCTCCATCGTCCTGGCGGTGGCCCGCAATGACGGCGTGTCGGCTGAACCGAAGTCGAGCCCGCCGGTCCCGCGCAGCAGCCGCTGCCGGACATCGTGCCCCACCCTCCGCCACAGCCCGTAGGCCTCGCGCGCGAGAGCGACGTAGTCGGCGCCGTCGTAGGCGAGTCGGATGATGCGGGACGGCCCGTGGGAACTTCCGTGGGGGTTGCCGATGTGGAACTGCTCGACCAGGAGGGTGCGCAGTCCCCGCCGGGCGGCGGCCGAGGCCGTGGCGGTACCCGTCACTCCCCCGCCGACCACCAGCAGGTCCAGGGCGCTCACCGGTCGTACAGGTGGTAGTGGGTCACACGGGATTCCTTCTCCAGCAGGTAGTCGCTGTCGAAGTCGTAGTACTTGGCGACGGTGACGTCGTCGCCTGCGAAGGCGGCGATCGACCGCTCGGACTCCCAGAACGTCAGCGTGAGGAAGTGGGCCGCCTCCGCGTCCTCGTGGTGCAGCACGTAGGCGCCCTGGTTGCCGGGGGTGGAGCGGTAGTCGGGGATGGCGACTTCGCGCATCAGCCTCAGGTAGTCGCCGGATTTGTCGAGCGAGGTGGCGCCGTGCCAGATACGGGCGATCATCGTCTTCCTCCCCATGAGGACTTCTGTACTGGTACAGTTGTTCATCTGTTCTGTCATAGAAGCATCCAGCGTGGTGAGAGGTCAAGGCGCTCGGCATGATGAACCCAGGCGTCGGCGACGAGGAGGCACAGTGAGCGGTTGGCAGGATGTCATCACCGGACGCAGCAGGAAGGAGCTGGTGCTCAGCGTCGAGCGCGCGGTCAGCGCCGGAACGCTGGCGCCCGGCCAGCCGCTCCCCTCCGTCCGCGTCCTTGCCCGCCATCTCGGTGTCAGCCCCTCGACGGTCGTCGGCGCCGTCACAGAACTGCGGCAACGCGGGGTGATCGTGACGAACGAGCGCCGCACCAGCGTCGTCGCACCTGTACCGCCGCTGAAGCTGGACCTGCCCGCAAGCCCTGCCCCGCCCTCGCAGCCGCCTGGCATCGACCTCAGTCACGGCGGGCCCGACCGCGCGCTGCTGCCGAGCCTACGACCGGCCCTCCTCGCGGCCGCCGAGGAGAGCCACACCCCCCGGCTGTACGGCCAGCCCACGATCGACCCCGAGCTGCGTTCCCTGGTCCTGCCCCAGTTGCACGAGCTGGTGAAGGGGTTGTCCGCCGATCACGTCGGGGTCACCAGCGGCGCGCTCGACCTCGTCGAACGCGCGTTGCTGGCCTGCTGCCGCCCGGGCGACCGGGTGATCGTCGAGGACCCCGGCTACCCGGACCTGTTCGACCTGATCCGCGCGGCCGGGCTGCAGGCCGTCCCTGCCGCCGTCGACGACGAGGGTCTCCGGCCCGAGGCCGTACGGGCCGCGCTGGAGCGGGGGGCGTCCGCGCTGGTCCACACCCCGAGCGGGCAGAACCCGTTCGGCTCCGGCCTGTCCGGCAGGAGGGCGGCCGAGCTGGCCCAGACGCTCGCCGACCGGCCGGACCTGGTCGTGATCGAGGACCAGCACCTGTCGCTCGTGGAACCGCCGCGCGCCAGCCTGGCCGGACGGGTCCAGCGGTGGGCGGTCGCGCGGTCCGTGGCCAAGTCACTCGGACCCGACCTGCGGCTGGCCATCGTCGCCGCCGAGCCGCACCTGTTCGCCAGGGTGTTCGGCCGGCACGCGCTCGGCCCCGGCTGGGTGTCGCACATACTGCAGCGCACCGTCGTCCACCTGCTGCGCGACCCGGCGGTCCAGGCGGGGCTGCGGCAGGCCAGGGAGCTCTACGACGCGCGCCGTAACGCGCTGCTCGCCGAGCTGCGTTTCAGGGGCGTGCCCGCCCACGGAGCGACAGGGCTGAACGTGTGGGTGCCCGTCCACCAGGAGGGCAACGCGGCCGTGGATCTGGCTCACCGCGGCTGGGCTGTCAGCCCCGGCGGCGCCTACCGCAAGACCTGCCCTCCGGGAATCCGCGTCACCACGTCGACCCTCGACCTCGCCGACGCCTCCCGGCTCGCCGACGACATCGCCGACGTCCTGCGACCGCGCGCCTCCCGGCGAGGCTGAGACGGACCACGACCCGTCGCCGCGTCACCTGCTCACGCGTGGGAAAGCGGGTTCCGGCGCAGCCAGTCCAGCACCTCGGCGGCGTGCGTGTCCGGCGGGAAGATCGGATAGAAGACGTGCTCGACCGTGTTGCCTCGCACCACCATGGTGAGGCGTTTGTACAACGTCAGGCCGTTCGCCTCGAACGTCGGCAGGTCAAGCGAGCGACCGAGGGCGAACGTCGGGTCGGACACCATGGGGTACGGCAGATGCAGGCGCCGGACCAGCTCGCGCTGGTACTCGGCTCGGTCCGTCGACAGCGCGACGACCCGCTCGGCGCCCTCCGCACGCAGGGCGGCCAGAAGGTCCCGGAAGCCGCACGCTTCCTGACTGCATCCGCGGGCGCCGGGGATCTCGTCCCAGCCCTGGGGGATGTCGGCCCCCGGCTTGCCGGTCAGCGGATAGACGAACAGTACCCAGCGTCCGTCGCACACGTCGTCGAGCCGTACCTCTCCGCCGTCGGTGGCGGGGAACGCGAGCTTCGGCAAGGTGAGCCCCGGCAGGTGCCGGGCGGCCCCGTCGTCGACGGGAGCGGGCAGGTCGTCGGGCAGGATGTCGGGCTGGGGCAGCATGTCAGGCGGCTCCTGGTCAGGGTGATGGGATCCGAAGCCCCGCCCTGCCGCCGCGTGCATCTGCCGCGTCAGCTGCCGGCGGGTCCGCGAAAGGCGTGCGATGAACGCGTCCAGCTGCTGGATCTTGCGGTGGTACGCCGCCAGCGATTCCGGGCAGTCGTCACCGACCTCGTGCCCCTCGCGCAGGCAGTCGAGGAATGGCCGGGTTTCCTTCGGTGACAGGCCGAGCGAGGTCAGGTTGCGGATCTCCGCCACCAGCCTGACGTCCTGCCCGCTGTAGTCCCGATAGCCGTTGGGAAGGCGCGCAGGCCGCACGAGGCCGAGGTCCTCGTAGTACTTCAGGGCCTTCACGCTCACCCCGGCGGCGACAGCGGCCTCACTCGCGCGCAACGGAATCTCCCTTCGCGTCACCTCTCTCCCCCACGCTAAACCTGTCCCTTCGGGTGCAGGTCAAGCGATCGTCTCCCCCGACCGCCGCAGGACGTGCCCGGCCCGACACGGATGGAAGCCCGCGGCTGGATCGGCCTGCGCATGGAAGGTCACGACGGCGGGCAAGAGCTCACCGTTCACCAGGCCTTGACGGGTACGCACGTCCGACCGACAACCCACCGAGGGAACAGAAGTGATCACCTGTGTCGTCGACTACACGATCGACCCCACGAAGCTGGCCGCGTTCGAGGAGTTCGCGCGCCGTTGGATCGCGTTGGTGAACCGGCACGGCGGATCACATCACGGGTACTTCCTTCCCGCCGAAGGCGCCAGCGACAAGGCGCTCGCGTTGTTCAGCTTCCCCAGCCTCGCCGCCTATGAGCAGTATCGCGGGCTGTTCGGAAAGCATCCCGACTTCATCGCCGCCGACAGGATCAGGGACGAGAGCGGCTGCGTGGTGCGGTACGAACGGACGTTCATGCGACCTCTGCTCCCCGACTAGCGCCGACGGGCTGCTGACCGGCGGCGACGCGGGACCGCACGCGGGGTGGTGACGTCGCCGTCACGCGGGAGGCTGACGGCCCGCCACAGCCGGACGTACGGCCGGCGGCGGTGGCAGATCTTGCCGCTGTCCTGCCGGAACAGCAGGTCGGCGCCACGCCGTGCGTGCTGTCGGTGGCGCAATCCGACCGTTATCCCTATTTTCCTACCTGATTGCTAGGTTGATGCGCGACGGAGGGCGAGCAGGGAGGCGGGTATGGACCGGGTTGCGGCCGTGCCGGACGTCCGACGACGCCGGGCGGATCGGGCGAGGCAGGTCGCGGACCTGCTGAGGAGGCAGATCGTCGACGGGCAGGTCGCGCGCGGCCAGCTGCCGCTGGAGGCGGCGCTCGCACGCGAGTTCGGCGTCTCGAGGAACACCGTCCGCGAGGCGCTCGACCTGCTGCGCGACGAGGGTCTGGTCGAGCGCTGCCCCGGCGTGGGCACCACGGTGGCCGCCGAGAAGTACCCGCACGGCCTGCACCGGCTGCTCGGCCTGGCCGAGCGGCGGGCCACCGCCACCGGTCTCAGGGAGCTCGTCGAGGTCCTGCCCGCCACCCCCGAACTGGGCGCCGCGCTTTCCGAACGGCTGGCCAGCGCGGACGCCGTGGTCCGGGCGACCGGGCTCGACGTGCTGCGCGCCCTCCGGCTGGGCGGCAGGCAGACCTTCGGCGCGGGCTTGGGCGACGCCGACCGCAGGGTGCGCATCGAGGCGATCCGCGGCCTGGTCTCGCTGGACGAATCCGACCTGGTGGCCGCAGCCGCGGGCGACCCTTCGAGGGAGGTGCGGGTCTGGGTCGCCAGGGGGCTGGGTCTCATCGGCAAGCCGTCGGGCGCGCTGGCGGTGCTCGCCGCCGACGGCGATCCGCTGGTCAGGGCCGCCGCGCTGGAGTCGTCGGGCACCGTCGGGCAGCCGATGGAGGCGGAGGCCGTACGCGGGCTGAAGGACGCCGACTGGCAGGTGCGGGTGGGCGCGGCCCGCTGCTTGGGCGCGGCGGACCGGTCGACGGCCGTGGGGCCGCTCGTGGCGGCGCTGTCGGACGCCAACCTCGACGTGCGCAAGGCGTCCGTGCTCGCGCTCACACCGTGGGCGGCCTCCCCTGAGGTCGGCGCCGCCCTGCGATCGGTGCTGACCGACACCGACGCGGACGTGCGCGCCTACGCGCGGAGGGCCCTGGCCGACCTCGAATCTTGACTGTTTGTTCCAGATCTGGACTAGAGTACCTCGCGTGGCAAGGACGAGGGAGTTCGACACCGACGCGGTCATCGACGAGGCGGTCGGCGTCTTCTGGCGAAAGGGCTACGCCGCGACCTCGGTCCAGGATCTGGTCGAGGCGACGGGGATCGGCCGCGGCTCGCTGTACGCCGCGTTCGGCAGCAAGGAGGGGCTCTACGAGGCCGCGCTCACGCGCTACGCCGAGCGGTCCTCAGCCGAACTGATCGCCCGGATGGAGAGCGCGGCCCCCGTCCACGAGGTGCTCCGTGACGTGCTGCTTCACCTCGTGGACGCGACGGTCGCGGACCCGGAGCGGCGCGGCTGCCTGATCACCAACACGGTGACGGAACGCCTGCCCGGCGACCCCGTGGCCGCCCGCGTGGCCGGCGGGGCGCTCGACCGCAATGCCATGGCCCTCACCGCCCTGCTGCGCGGCGCCAGGGCGCGCGGCGAGTTGCCGCCCGACGCCGACGTGACCGCGATGGCCGACTTCGTCATGACGACGATCCAGGGGCTGCGCGTCCAGGGCAAGGCGGGCGCCGACCGGCGGCGCCTCGTGGCGGTCGTCGATCTGGCGCTATCTGTACTGTTCATTCACGATAGGAGTTCGCTATGACCACCGTCGCGCTGCTGGGTACGGGGATCATGGGCGCGGCCATGGCACGCAACCTGCTGAAGGCCGGCCTCGATGTCAGGGTCTGGAACAGGACCAAGGACAAGGCGCTGCCGCTGCAGGCGGACGGCGCCGTCGTCGCCGCCGACCCTGCCGAGGCCGTGACCGGCGCCGACGTCGTCATCACGATGCTGAACGACGGCGACGCGGTCCATGACGCCATGTCCGCCGCCGCCCCCGGACTGCGCTCCGGTCAGGTATGGGCGCAGATGAGCACGGTCGGCGTGGCCGCCCTCGAACGGCTCGGCGAACTCGCCCGCGCCCACGGTCTCGTCTTCGTGGACGCGCCGGTGCAGGGCACCAGGCAGCCCGCCGAAGCGGGCACCCTGGTCATCCTGGCGGCGGGGCCGGCCGACGAGCGGCTCGAACCGGTCTTCTCCGCCGTCGGCGGCAAGACGCTGTGGGTCGGCGAGCCGGGGGCGGCCACCCGGCTCAAGCTCACGACGGTCGGCTTCGGGATCGCGCTGACCTCCGTGCTGGCCGAGGCTCTCGCGCTGGCCAAGGGGCTCGGGGTGGACCCCGCGCTGTTCGGCGAGGTGATCACCGGCGGGCCGATGGACAGCCCTTACCTGCAGGCGAAGATGAAGGCCATCGTCGGCGGGGACTACACGCCCAGTTTCACCGTGCGCAATGCCGAGAAGGACACGCGGCTCATCGCCGAAGCTGCCGCGAGGGCGGGCGTGTCGGTGGACCTGGCCGAGGCCGCCGGCGAGCGGTTCAGGCGAGCCGAGTCGCAGGGGCACGGCGACGACGACATGGCGGCCGGCTACTTCGCCAGCTTCCCGTCCGCCTAGGTTCGCCGCCAGGCACGGCCGGAGCCCGCGGCGCGAGCGGGTTCCGGCCCTCGGCGGCCTCGCGATGAGTCTGCGGATCCGCGCGGGTTGTAGTCCTGAAGGACGCACCGACCCGAAAGGAAAGTCATGCAGACCGACGACGAGCGGATCCGCGCACTGATCGAGCTCTGGGCCGAAGCGGTCCACGGCGGTGACCTGAAGGGGGTTCTCGCTGATCACGCGGAGGACATCGTGATGTTCGACGTTCCGCCGCCCTACGAGGGCGTGCGCGGCCTCGACGCCTACCGTGACACGTGGCCGCCCTTCTTCCAGTGGCAGGCGAACGGCGCCTCGTTCGAGATCGAGTCGCTGGAGGTCACCGCCGGTGAGGACGTCGCCTTCGCCCACGCGCTGCTGCGGTGCGGCACCCGGGAGGAGTTCGCCGCCAACCCCGACAATCGCCTGCGGCTGACGCTCGGCCTCCGCAAGGACGACGGCCGCTGGGTGGTCGTCCATGAGCACCACTCCTTCCCTGTCGGTCCTGCCGTCGGCTGACCCCGGCGGGTCGCGGGGCGGAAGCCGCGCCGGTACGCGGTCTCTTCGGCCGCCCCCTTACCCCGAAGTGTCGGACTCGGGTGCTTTTGTCGGTCGGCGCCGCTAGCGTTCCGCGCATCACAGCGGGCGGGAGCTGACGTTCCCGTGTGTTCGACGACGGCGAAAGGCGGGGCAGCGTTGGGTTGGCTGGCGGCGGGCGACGGGTACGAAGTCGCCCTCATAGAGGGCAGGGTCGCGGCGAGGGCCACGTCCGGCAGGGCGGCGGGACGGCAGCTGAAATCGCTGCCGAAGGCGTTAAAGGAGCATCCGGAGGTCGACCGGCTGCGCCGCCTCGCCGAGTGGCTCGACCGGCACGCCGCCGCGTGCGTGGCCCAGGTCGACCTCTGGATGGTCTCGGCCCTGCCCGTCCCGACCGGCCTGCTGGCCCGCGTGTGGCCGGATGAGGCCTGGCAGTCGGCGCTGCGGGACATGGCCGTGGTCGGCGACGACCCCGACGAGGTGGGGTTCCTGCGCGACGCCACCGATGCCGGTGAGCTGCGGGTGGTCAACCTCGACGGCGAGACCGTACGGCTGTCGCCCACGACGGTGACGCTGCCGCACCCGGTGCTGCTGCCCGATCTCGACGACCTGCGCGAGTTCGCCGCCGAACTGGGCCTCGTCCAGAAGGTCGAGCAGATCCACCGCGCCACCTGGCACAAGCCGGCGGAGCTCGCCGAGAAGGCGACCGAGGTGAAGGAGTTCGCCGGAGGCAGGTACGACTCCAGGTTCGGGCTGGCCGCGCGCGCCACCTCGCTCGGCTACCGGGTGTCCGGCGGCTACGCCACCTGCAGGGTCCGCGACGCGGAGCGCATCACCGAGGCCAGTGTGTGGATCGGCGAGCCGTACTGGGACGACGAGGTGACGACGGGCGGCCTCAGCTGGAACGACCAGGAGGGCAGGTCGCTCCCGCTTCGCGAGGTGGGCCCTGTGGCCTGGTCGGAGGGGATGCGGATGGCGGCGGCGCTCTACGCCGGACGGCGGGTCGACGAGGGGAAGGACGCGTGAGCATGCGGATGTCGCCGGCGGAGGAGCTGCTGAGGGCGGGCGCGGTGCTGCCTCCGGGCACCGAGGGGGCCGGCGAGCGGGCGGTGCCGCTGACCGCCAGGACCTACCGCCATCCGGGCCTAGACGGCCGGGTGGTGGTCCGCCTGGTCGCCGCCGAGCTCGGCGCGGCCGAGGACCTGGCGGCGAGTTTCCTCGGCCTGTCGCCCGACAGGGAGCCGGAGGTCGTCGGCCTCGGCTCGCGCCGGTCTCTCGGCTTCCCCGAGTGGGTGCTGGTGCACCATCCTGAGGACGGTCACCACGCGCTCGCCGTCGTGCCGGAGCTGGAGCGCACGGCGCGGCAGGCCAAGTCCAAGCCCAAGGCCGCGCTGGACGCCTACCAGGAGCTCGCCGGCAGGCTGGCCGCGTCGGTCCCGCACTTCCTGCCCACGTTCTACGAGCAGGCCGGCCGGGTGTTCCTCGAGGTCGAGAACGCCACCTACGCCGCGCAGCTGTTCGGCCACGCGCGCAAGGCGGAGGCGCAGCACGGCCTGGCGGTCGACGAGGACCGGCTCGACGCGGTGTTCCTCGAGTTCGCGCTGGCGGGAGCGCTACCGGTCAAGGTGCTGTCCGGCTACGCGAGGGAGCTGGCTGCCCGGTTGCCGGCGGACGAGGCGCTGCGCAGGTTCGCGCGGCTGTGCGTGCGGCGCACCGCGGGAGGGCTCCCGCCGTCGACGCAGATGGCGACGGATCTGCGCAGGCTGGCCAAGGCCGCGGGCGCCGACGCCGACGCCGAGGAGCAGGCGTTCCTGGCCCGGCTGCTCGGCCTGTCTGCCACCCTGCTGGCCCCGACCGGCTGGTGGAAGGCGCACCGTCCGGCGATCACGGCGCTGGCCCTGCGCGATCCCGAGACGCGCGGGAAGCTGCTGAACGTCATGCCGCAGGCCGGGGATCACGACCTGCCCGGTCTCTGGCTGGACATCCTCGAAGGGTCGGGCGCGACCGTGGGCCTGGCCGGCGGCGAGGTGCCCGAGCAGGAGCGGCCGGGCGACGGTACCGCGGGCTGGCTCGAGCGTTTCCTGAAGGCCCGCGACGAGGCCTGGGGCGTCCCGCCCCGCCTGCCCGCCCTGTACGCGCTGGTGGAGCGAGTGGCCGACGTCGTGCGGTCCGAGCTCGCCGCCTCCGGAGGGGCGCTGACCGTCGAGTACGACGTCGACCTGCTGGATCTCCTGCTCGCTCTCGACATCCCCGTGGCCGACTCGGCGGCGTCGGGCTCACTGCGGCTGGAGGAGTGGGCACGCGGCGAAGGCCAGCGCGACCTGCTCGCCCTGGCCGCCGACGCCCGCTATCACCGGGCCTTCCATTACGCCGCCGACAGGTTCTGCGACGACGAGGACGGCAGGCGGGCCGTCCGGCTCCTGGCCGGATCCCCCGGCGGGCGACCCCTGCTGGCCGAGTGGGTGCGGAAGGTGGCCGCGCGGTCGTCGGCCGCGGGGCTGCCCGACCTGCCGGGCGCCATGCGGCAGCTGGCCTGGCTGCCCGGCGAGGCGCTGGCCCTGGCGGAGGAGGAGGTGCGCGCGGCCGCCGGCGCCGACGTCGCCGAGGTGCTCGCCAGGACCCTGCGCGCCGGGCTCTTCGACGAGCTGGGCTGGCCGGCGTGGGACGAGGCGGCCGCGGCCCTCGTGCCGAAGAAGGACATCGACGACCTGGTGGTCGCCGACGCCTGGCCGTACCTCGTCGTCGGGGGTTCGGCGCAGGTCCGCGTGCTCGGCGCCGAGGGCGCCGTGCTCACCCACGACCTCCGCGTGCCTGCCGACGACACCTGGAGCGACCTCGGCTTCCACCACGTGGACGGCGAGCTGCTCGTCTACTGGCAGTCCCGCGCGCTGGACGGCGGGCTGCGCGGATACTGGCACAACGCCCCCGACCGTCCGCGCCCGATGGAAGGCGGCAGCGGCCCCCGCGGCACCCGCATGGACTGGTACCGCGGCGACGACCCCGTCACCCTGCCGGTTCCCGGGGGCGGGCGGACGACCGGCCACACGCTGCTGCACAAGGGCGACACGGCCATGCCCGACGAGCGATCGGTGATCAGCGACGGCACCTCGTTCTGGGTGTGGACGTGGGAGGAGGACGACCGGGGCGGAGCCGACTGGCACGAGTTCGACCCCGTCGGCGGACGCCGCGGCAGGAAGGCCAGGCCGGGCTTCCTCGCCGACGCGCTGCGCTCCGCGCCGGCCGGCAGCGCCTTCCACGCGGGCTGGGTGCTGCCCGCCCCTTCGGACGAGGTCACCCCGGCCGCCGTCCCCGTGGACGGCGTATATGGCTGGCGGGTGGTGCGGCTGCCCGACGGATCGATGCGCGGCGAGGACCTGTCCGGTCGGACCGTCACCGTCGGACCCGACGGCGGGCCTCCGGTGCGCGCGCTGACGTTCCCGTCGGACGAGCGGCACACAGCCGTCGTGCGGCCGGGGAGCTACCAGGTCGCCCTGGTCGACGCCGACGGTGTCGTCACGGCCACCGCCAGGACCGACGCCGCTCCCGGCGCGTTCGCGGCGGGCACGCTCATCCTGCCGCCGGTGCGCTACTGGCACTGCCTGAGGCCGAGAGACGCGGACGGCTCCGCCGCGCTGCGCCGCGTCGGCAGGGACACCGCGTCCGCCCTGCTCGACGCGGGCGAGGCGAAGGAGAACGACCTGCCCGCGCGGATCCGTGCGGTGCTGCCGCAGGTGAGCGACGACGCGCTCGTGGCCGGCATCGCCGGGGTCGTGCGCTTCGCCGCCGCCCAGCGCACCGCGCTGCGCGACGTCGTGACCAGGCTCACCGAGGTGCTCGAAGGCGGCCACAGGGAGACAGCACCTGTGGGGCCCACGGACGAGCTGATCGACGCCGCGCTCAACGGCCTCGGCAGCTTCGTTCCCTACTACTGGCACCGCCAGGACACCGACGGCGCCCACCGGCACATGCACGCGATCGGCGCCGCGGTGGCGGAGGGCGCGCCCGCCGCGCCCGCCGGCCGCACCCACCTCGACCTGCCCGGCCTGCCCGACTCAGCGCTGCACTGGGACGCGCTGCTCGACCACCCCGCCGCGGCGGCGGTCAAGGCCGCGGCGGCGACGACCGAGGAGGATCACCGCACGGTACTGCGCGGCCTGCTCGGCGACCTGCACGGCCTCGGCCTGCCCGTCACGGCCGGTCAGGACCGGTGGCGCCGGATGTCGCTGCGCCTCGACAACCACCACGTGCGCACGGCAGAGGGCGGCCTGCGCGCCGGCACCTGGCTCGGCCTGCTCCCGCTGGCCGGCGGCGCGCTGCTCGCCTTCGTACGCTGGACGGTCGACGACGCGGGGGGTGAGTGGACGGCGCTGTTCCACGACCCCGCGGGCCGGTTCGAGGTCCCCGCCCCCTACACCGTCAAGTCATCCTCCCCTGTCGGCGGAACCGGGCAGGCGGGCTGGCTCGAGGCGTTCCTCGCCGAGCTGGACGCGCGGGGCCCCGCGCCGTGGCGGCCGGCGGCGGCGGAGGAGTTCGCGCTGCTCACCGGCGTCTCGCCGACGCTGGCCAGGCTGGTCGTGTCCGGCATGCCGTACGTGGACAGCCATGAGCGGAGCTTCCTGCCGAAGGAGACGCGCGCCGCGCTCGGGGTGAAGGTCGGTGACGCCGCCATCGCCAAGGACGAGCTGCGCGAGGTGAGCGTCACCGTCCGCAGGGCGGTCGTCGCGGCTCTCCTGCCGGACGACCCGGCGAGGCTCTGGACGGACGGCCCCGACGTCGCCCGCGCGGCCCGGATCTGGATCGAGGCGGTGGGGCGGCGCAGGCCGATCCCCGAATGGCTCGCCGCCGAGGCCGGCCGCGCGCTGAAGACCGAATGGGACAGCGCCCGGGCGCTCGGCATGCTCCTCGACCCGGCCGCCGCGCCCGAGCTGACCCGCGACCTGGTGTGGACGGTCAGCGGCGACCGCGTCGCGGCCACCGAAGGGGCGAGCGCGGGGTTCACCGGCGACGCCCTCGTCGTGGCCGTCGACACGGCGGGCTGGCTGGCGCACCGGCTCCCCGCGGGCGACCCGATCCGCGCGAAGCTGCCCGAGACACTGGCGGCGGTCCGCGCGCGGCTGGCCGCCCCTGGCCTGATGCTCGACCTCGACCGGTACGTCGACCTGCCCGCGTTCAGGAAGGCCGCAGGCGCGCCGACCGAGGTCACCGAGGGCTACGAGAGGTACGGCGCGCTCGTCATGCCGACCTACGACGACCGGCCCGCGCCCGGCATCCGCGTCGCCCTGCTCGACGCGGCGGGCGAGGATCCCTACCTGCGCGCCCTCCTCGCCACCGAGGAGCCGTTCCCCGTCGACATCGCGCTGCGCACCGCCCGCGACCCGCGGTTCGAGGCGCTCCTCGCCGACCCCGGCGACCCCGTGGCGGGAGAGCGTGACGCCGACGGCACATGGTGGCCGCAGGACCCCACCAGGTCGGTGCCCGACCTGGTGGTCGAGGTGGCGAAGGAGCACGGCCTCGGCGAGGACGCCGCGGCCCTGTACCTGATGCTGCTGGCCATGCCCGATCCCACCGATCGCCACGTCGCCCGATGGACCGGCTGGAAGCCCGCCAGGCTCAGGTCGGCCCGCGCCGAGCTGGCCGCCACGGACCTCGTCGTCGAGGCCACCAGGAACCGGGCAGGGCGCTCGCTGTTCCTGCCCGGCGGCTGGCGCGAGCTCAGGTCGCCGCGCCTTCCGCTGGAACAGTGGAAGACGCCCCTGTTCGACGTGTCCGAGAACCGGAACGGCCCGCTCGTTCCCGCCGAGCCCGCCGCCGGCCTGTACGGCAGGGCCTGGCGGCGCGTGAAGGACGGCGACGCCCCCCGGTTCGCCGAGCTCCAGGTCAGGCGCGGCAAGCGCCGCTGAGCCCGGTCACCTACCCCAATCCACGACCTCGAGGACTTCCCTTCCATGACCCTGACAGAAGACCAGGCGACCGCTCCCCGGCAGGTGCTGCCCGCCGAGGAGCGGCACGCCGCCGAGCTCTCCTTCCTCGCCGCCCACGACGACGGCCCCCGCCCGCCCGGCTGGGCCCTGACGCCGCGCGCGGTCGTGACGTTCATCTGCGGCAGCGGTGACGACACGCTGGAGGTGCCGAAGAACCGCCGTCCCGACGACGGCACCCCGGCCCGCATGAAGATCGCCGCCAAGTTCGTCGGCGAACGGGCGCTCGTCGAACGGTGTGTGGTGACCCTCGCGGGCGAACGCGGACTGCTGCTGGTCGGCGAGCCCGGCACCGCCAAGTCCATGCTGTCGGAGCTGCTGGCCGCCGCGGTGTGCGGCACCAGCGCGCTCACCGTGCAGGGCACCGCGGGCACGACCGAGGACGCCTTCCGCTACGGCTGGAACTACGCGCTGCTGCTCGCGCAGGGCCCCAGCCGCGGCGCGCTCGTCGACTCCCCCGTGCTGACCGCCATGCGGTCGGGACGCGTCGCCAGGATCGAGGAGATCACCCGCTGCCTGCCCGAGGTGCAGGACGCGCTCGTGTCGATCCTGTCCGACCGGCGGGTCAGCGTGCCCGAGCTCGCCGGCACCGCCGACGCGCAGGTGGCCGCCGCGCCGGGCTTCACCGTGATCGCCACGGCCAACCTCCGCGACCGCGGCGTCTCGGAGATGTCGGCCGCGCTGAAGCGGCGTTTCAACTTCGAGACCGTCGACCCCATCTCCGACGCCGGCGCCGAGACCACCCTCGTCCGCCGGCAGGCCACCGCGGTCGTCCAGCGGGCGGGCGCCGCGTTCGCCGTGGACGACGCCGTGCTCGAGGCGCTGGTCACGGTCTTCCGCGACCTGCGCACCGGCCGCTCGGACGAGGGCTGGGACGTCGAACGGCCCGGCACGGTGATGTCCACCGCCGAGGCCGTGCAGGTCGCCGCCTCGCTGGGCGTCGCCGCCGCCTACCTGCCGAGCGGCGACGTCCTCGACCTGGTGCCCGGCCACCTGCTCGGCGTGGTCCGCAAGGACGACCCCGCCGACCACGGGCGGCTGCTCGGCTACTGGGACGGGCCGGTGCGGCGCAGGGCCGAGGACGGCTCGGCCATGTGGCGCAGGCTCTGGGACCTGCGGGAGAGCCTCCGTTGACGGCACTGGTTCACGACGACAGGGCAGCCGATCCCCGGCGGGCCGTCGCCGCGCTGGCGGCGTCCGGCGTGCCGTACCTGCTGGGGGTGCGCCACCACAGCCCCGCGCTGGCGGTGGCGCTGCCCGCGCTGCTCGACGCGGCCGACGTCGAGGTGGTCTGTGTCGAGCTGCCCTCGGACTTCCAGCCGTGGCTGGAGTACCTGGCCGATCCCGCGACCATCGCGCCGGTGGCCCTCGCGGGGTCGGGGGCGGAAGGGCGGCTCGGGTTCTACCCGTTCGCCGACTTCTCTCCCGAGCTGGTGGCCGTCCGGTGGGCGTGGAAGCGCGGCGCCGAGGTGATCTGCTGCGACCTCCCGCTGTCGGACCCCGGCTGGCACGCGCCCGACGCGTCCGCCGGCGGCTCGGGCGGCGCGCCGTACGCCCGCGGGCTGTCCGCCTCCGGCACGGGCCGCGAGGGTGACGACATGTGGGACAGGGCGGTGGAGGTCCTCGCGCCCGGCTGCCCGCCCGAAGCGGTGCGGCGTGCCGCCCTCGGCGTCGGCTGGGCGCTGCGCCGCGACGCCGAGGCGGCAGGCGGCGTGCCGGCCAGCGACCTGGCGCGGGAGGCGCACATGCGCCGTGTCCTCGCCGGCGCGGCGGCCGGTGGGCGGCGCGTCGCGGCCGTGGTCGGCGCCTTCCACGCTCCGGCGCTGGTCTCCTCCGATCCGCCGCCCGATCCTGCGGTGCCCGGCACTCCTGCGTCTGTCACCTCGCTCGTGCCCTACGCCTTCGACCTGCTCGACTCGCGGTCCGGCTACCCCGCCGGCATCCGCGACCCCCGCTGGCAGCAGGCGGTGTTCGCGGCGGGCGGCGACCCCGACCTGGTCAGGGACGGCGCCGCCCGCGCGATCACCGACGTGTGCAGGGAGCTGCGCGCCGCCGGGCACACCGCGGGCACCGGCGAGGCCGTGGAGACTCTCCGCCTGGCCTGCGACCTCGCGCGGCTGCGCGGGCTGCCCGCCCCCGGCAGGGGCGAGCTGCTCGAAGCGGTGACGACCGTACTCGGCCAGGGCGAACCCCTCGGCAGGGGCCGCGCGCTGGCCCAGGCTCTCGACAAGGTGCTCGTCGGCGCGGAGCGAGGCAGGACCGCCCCCGGCACTCCCCGGTCCGGGCTCGGTCCCGCCGTCGAGGCCGAGCTCGCCGCCCTGCGGCTCCCGTGCCCCGACAACCCCGAGCCCCGGGAGGTACGGCTCGACCCGCTCCGCTCCGACCTGGACGCCCGCAGGGAGGTGGCGCTGCGCCGCCTGGTGGTCTGCGGCGTTGGATACGGCGAACCCGTCGAGGTGGCGGGAACAGGTGACGGCACCGCGCTCTCCACGAGATGGCGCCTGGCCTGGACTCCTGCGGTCCCCGCGCTGCTCGACCTGGCGGGCGTCCGCGGGGTGACCCTCGCCCAGGCCGCCGCGGGCACGCTGCGCGAGAACTTCCGCCGCGAGTCCGCCGAGGCAGGACCCACCTGCGCGCTGATCCTGGACGGCCTGCGCGCCGCGGCCCGCTGCGACCTGCCCGAACTGGTGGCCGACCGTCTCTCCGACGCCGCCGACGCGCTGCCCGCCGCCGCCACGCTCGCCGAACTGCTCGACGCGCTCGACCTGCTCGAAGCGCTGCGCCGCGAGCACCTGCCCGGCACCACGCCCGAGGGGCGCGAGCACGCGGCGGAGCTGGCGGGCACACTGCTCGACGCCGCGGTCCGCGCGCTGCCCGGCCTGGCGGGAAGCGACCAGCCGGAGGACGCGGCCGCGCTGGTCGCCCTGGCAGGCAGGGCCGGGGAGGAACGCCTCGGGCTGCGGATGGACGACACGCTGGCCGCTCTCGCGCGCTCCGGATCGCCGCTCATCCAGGGGGCGGCGCTCGCCGCTCGGGTGCTGCTCGACCTCGACGGCCCCGACGTGCTCGGAGCCAGGGCTGCCGGATGGGTCGACACCGCCACCGACGCGGACGGGCGCCGCCGCCTGAGCCGGCTGCTGAGCGGCGTGCTCGCGGCGGCGGCGCCCCTGCTCCAGTCGGCTCCCGCGGCGCTCGGCCCGCTCATGGACCGGGTCGACGCGCTGGCCGACAAGGAGTTCCTCGACCGGCTGCCGGCGTTGCGGGGCGGGTTCGACACCCTGGCCCCTGCCGGACGCGCCAGGCTGCTGAACGCGGTGTCGGAACGGCTCGGCGACCGGCTCGACGTGGCGCTGGACGCCCCGCCCGCGCTGCTCGCGATGTGGGCCGCGGCCGACGCGGCGGGCCTGGCCGCCCTGCGGGCGCTCCGGCTCCCTCTCGGCGAGGGATTCTCCGACGAGCCGGGCGCCTCTCCCGAGACGCGCGATCGCGCGGCCGACGCATCCCTCGACACGAGGAGCCGCCCACCGAAGCATCCGGATCAGCCGGCCGACGCCCCGCAGGCACCTCCGGGTGACGCGCTCCCTGAGGGCCGCCCGGCCGTACTGGATGACATGGCCGCTCAGGGGCTCGTCGTCGCGCGGAGGTTCAGGCCGGCCGACCGGTGGCGGCTGTTGCTCGGCAGGGAGTCCGACCGGCTCCCCGCGAGCGCGCGCTCCTACGCGCGCGCGTTGGACGAGCTGTACGGCGCCGGTCGCGGCGAAGGCGCGAACGACTTCGGGCCTGGCCAGGACGAAGGAGGGAACTCCGGCGGGAGGTGCGACTCGTTCCCCACCGCTCGCGAGTGGGCCGAAGAGCTCGAGGCGCTGTTCGGCACGGACGTCCGTGAGGAGGTACTGGCCAGAGCCGCCGAGGCCGGGCGAACCGACGTGCTGGACGTCCTCGACCCCGCCGCGGTGCGGCCGTCCGTCGAGCTGCTGACCTCCGTGCTGACGCTGGCGGGCGGCCTGCCCGAGCAGCGGCTGGCCAAGCTCAGGCCACTCGTCCGCCACCTGGTCGCCGAGCTCACCCGCGAGCTCGCCACCAGGCTGCGGCCCGCCTTGAGCGGGCTGGCCACGCCGCGCCCGACCCGCCGTCCTGGCGGACGGCTCGACCTCCCCCGCACCCTGCGGGCCAACCTGTCGCACACGCGCCGCATGGACGACGGCAGCTTGATGGTGGTCCCCGAACGGCCCGTGTTCAGCACCAGAGCCCGCAAGGAGGCCGACTGGCGGCTGATCCTGGTGGTCGACGTGTCCGGCTCGATGGAGGCGTCGGTCATCTGGTCGGCGCTGACCGCCGCGGTCCTGGCGGGCGTGCCGACGCTCTCCACCCACTTCCTGTCGTTCTCCACGCAGGTGATCGACCTGACGGGCAGGGTCGCCGACCCGCTCTCCCTGCTGCTGGAGGTGCAGGTCGGCGGCGGAACGCACATCGCCGCCGGGCTCGCCCACGCCAGGTCCCTGGTCACCGTGCCGAGCCGCACGCTCGTCGTGGTCGTCAGCGACTTCGAGGAGGGGTACCCGATCGGCGGCCTGCTCGCCGAGGTCCGCTCCCTGGCGGGCTCGGGCGTCCACCTGCTGGGGTGTGCGGCGCTCGACGACAGCGGTGTCCCCCGCTATTCGATACCCGTCGCCCAGCAGCTCGTCGCGGCCGGGATGCCCGTCGCCGCCCTCAGCCCGCTCGCCCTCGCCCGATGGGTGGGCGACCGCCTCCGCGGAGAAGCCCGGTGAACGCCCCGATGTCAACCGATCCGTCAGCGGGAGCACTCCCGCCCGCCGCACCGCACGTGGTGGCCGCGGCCGTCGAGTGCCTGACCTCCAGGCTGCGGAAGAAGCTGGACGCGGCGGTCGAGCAGTACGCCGCCGTGCCCGCCGTCACCGACGGCGAGGGCATCACGATCACCTGCGGCGAGGACGCGGTGGTCACCCTCTCACCGGGGTCGTCGGGTGTGATCGCGGAAGAGGGGCAGGCGCGGTGCAGTTGCCTGCTGGCACCCCGCTGCCTGCATCGCGCGGCGGTACTGAGCGCCTGCCCGGTACCGGACGCCGACACCCTCGCACCCGCCGACACGGTGGTGGATGCCGGCACCGCGACTGGCGCCGTCACCACGGCTGTCACCGACACGGTGACGGGCACCGTCACCGGGGCCGGCACCGATGCCCAGGTGGGCGCGGTCCCCGCTCCCGCATCCCACACCGGCTCCGGATCAGGTCCCCATCCCGCCTCCTCCGCCGGCGCGGCCGGACACGCGGCCACGCCCGAACAGGCGGATCCCACCCGTGCGCAGGTCGCGGCCGCCTCGGCGCTGTGGGACGCCGCGGCGGCGGTGCTGGCGGCGGGGGTTCCCGCGGCAGGCGCGGTCCTCCAGGCGGAGTTGCTCAGAGCCGCCCACACCGCCCGGCTGGCCGGGCTGCCCAACGCGGAGGCCGCCGCGCTGCGCGTCGTGCGCGGCCTGAGAGCGGCTCGCGAACGCCACGTCAGTCACCGCCTCGCCGACCTGGTGTCCGCCCTTCGCGAGCTCCTGCTCACCGCGGGCAGGCTGGCCATGGCCGACCCTGATCCGGCGCTGGTCGGCAGCGTTCGCAGAAACTACGAGCAGGGCGGGAGCCTGCGGGTGCACGGCGTCTGCAGGGAGCCGTTGATCAGCGCCACCGGATACGGCGGCGTGGTCACCCACCTGGTCACCGAGGACGGCCGGTGGTTCTCTGTGGCCGACGTCAAGCCGGGCGGGGCGGCGCGCGCCCGTGGGGCGGCCACCGCGACCGTCGCCATCGGCTCGGCCATGCTGAACCACGCGCAACTGGCGCGGGCGGGACTGCTGATCACCGGTGCGACGATCTCGCCCGACGGCCGCCTGGGCGCGGGCGCGGGCGTGCGTGCCACCCCGCTCCCGAGCAGGCCGTGGACCACCGGTCCGCTGGCCGCGCTGTTCGCGCGCCCGCTGGCCGACGTCACAGGGACGCGGCTGTCGGGTGACGCGTGGCGCGAGCAGGACGTGGCCCGCGAACCGGTCGGCTGCGACCTGGTGATCGTCGGAACGGCCGGCGACGCCGTACTCGCTCGCGAGCTCCTGCCCGCCCCCGCGGCCGAAACGACCGATGCCGCAGGGGGCGTGACGACCGGCTCCGTCACCACAGCCGACGACTCCGTCCCGGGCGGTCCGTCCGGCGCGGGCCGGACGGCCGGCGGTCCGGTACCGCGGGCGCGGCCTGGCGGGCCGCTGATCCGGCTCGTACCCGCCGGCCTGCATCCCGCCCTGGCCCACCTCGACAACCTGCGGCGGCTCGCCTCACGCCCCGGCCTGCTGGTGCGCGTGGTGGGCCGGGTGGATCCCGACAGGGCCGCCACCCTGGTGCCGCTCGCCGTGGGGCCCGTGCCGGGCGCGGAGGCGACCCTACGCCTTCCGCCCGAATGGCAGGGCAGGGCCGACCTCGGCTACGACCGCCTGCAGGGCTCCCACCTTCCCCCGGAGGACGCGTGCCTCCCGTGGCAGGCGGAAGCGGGCGACGACGTGGACCCGCTGGCGGGCGCGCCGCTGTGGCGGGTGCGTCGCCTGGTCGAGCTGGCCGTGTCGGGCGGGCGCAGGGCGGTGGCCGAACCGGCGCGCAGCGGAGACGCCCGCGTCCAGGCCTCCGCCCTGCGCGGCGCCGGGTTCATGGCCGCCGCGGAGCTGGTCACCGAGCTCACCGCCGAGGCCGACCGCAGGTCTCGCGACGTGTTCGGCCGCTTGGCCGAGTCCGACGCCGATCGATACGCGTGGGCGTGGCTGGCCGCCGCGACGCATCTCGCCGCGACGGAACGGGCCCTGGTTCGGGCCTCCTGGCAGCCCGCGGTGTGACGGCGTGGAGGGTACGGCCGGGCGGGGAACCCCTGCCCGGCCGTACCCGACGATCACGGAGCTGGACGCCCCTGCACGCGAGGCGACGAACGTGAGCCCGCGCGAGGCGACGCATGCTGAGCCGGCGAGGCGAGGCCGAGCTAGAAGTAGCGCGAGCTGAGGTCCGTGGTCGGCCAGGTGGTCACCTTGCCGATCTCGGCGTTGATCAGCGGGCTGAGCCCGTCGAAGTCGGGGGACCCGCTCTCCTCGCCCCTGTTGAACAGAGCCGCGTAGGTGAAACCGTTCTGCAGCCTGGCCAGGTAGGTGTAGGTCCCGGGCAACGACCCGTTGTGCCAGGTGTTGAGGTGTCCAGGCACCTGGCGCACCCACCAGCCGGCGCCGTACCAGGCGACACCGTCGGTGAGGAGTGGGTTCGGCTTGGCGAGCATCCTGTTGATGGACGTCGCGTTCAGCACCGCTCCCGGCGCGTCGAGCACCTTCGCGAACCGCACCAGGTCGACCGCTGAGGCCAGCCATCCGCCGCCCGGCCCGCGGTTGGTCATGCTGAAGCCGCCGTACGGCCTCGGCACCACCGCGCCCGACGCGTCCGTCACGGTCACGGCGGTGCCGTCGGACTCGTAGATCACCTCGCCGGGCGCCGCCTGCGACCTGAGGGTACGGCCGAGCCGGAGGCGGGTGATGCCCACGGGCGCCAGGATGCGCTGCCTGACATAGGACTCGTAGCTCATCCCCGAGACCTTCTCGACGATCCGCCCGAGCAGCATGTAGCCGTAGTTGCTGTAGGCGTACTTCGTGCCGGGTTCGAAGTCGAGCGGGCGGCTGCCGGCGTACTTGATGATGTGGTCCTGGGTGATCGGCAGCGGGACGCCGAGCGCCTTGGAGATGGCGTGGTCCATGTAGAGGTAGTCGCCGGAGACGTCGCGGTCCCAGCCGCCGGTGTGCTGCAGCAGCCGCCACACCGACACCGTCGCCAGCCGGGCGTCGGCGGTGGTCGGCAGTCCCAGGAGGGTGGCGACCGACGCCGACAGGTTGAGCTTGCCGTCCTGCGCCAGCCTCATGATCGCCGTGGCCGTGATGTGCTTGCTCAGGCTGGCGATGCGGAACAGCGAGGTCGGGGTCACCGCGGGGATGGCCCTGCCGTCGTCGGAGTACCGGTAGCCCCTGGCGAGCACGAGCTTGCCGTTCTTGGAGATGGCGAGCTGGGCGCAGGAGATTCCGCGCTCGACGATGAAGGTCTTGAGCACCCTGTCGAAGCCGGCGAGCGCGGTGGGCGCCACCCCTGAGGTCTCCACCGTCGCGGCGAGTGCGGAGCGGGCCGCCGTGGCGCCCCATGTGATGGCCGGCACCGTCACGGCACCGGCCTGGAGGAATCTCCGCCTGCTCAGCATTCCCGCGTCCACCTTCCGGCCGCCGTTTCGGATGAGTGAGGCGCGTATTTTTGCATGGTCATATATCTAGCGGATCAACCTCACTCTTTGCTGGCGTATGTCCGCATTTGTTGCGGCTCCGCAGAGCCGTTATCCGCGCTTCGCGGACGACGGCACGCGCTCGCGGTGGTCGGCACCCGCTTGTGCCCCGAAGAGTGACCTTTCAGACCAGGACCGTCCGGTAGCCGGACATGAGCATGAACAGGTCCGGGTCCCCGCCGCAGAACGTGATCGCGAAGTCGACCCATGTGAGCTGCGGGCAGTCCTTCGACGAGAGGCAGATCCGCCGGCGGCGTTCCTCACCTCGATCTCCTCGCCCTCGGAGATCTCCGGCGGGTGCGAGGCGCTGATCAGCCCGTCCGTCGGCACGACGGAACATGGGCCGACCACCCGCCTGTACGGATCGTCACCCGGGCATCGCCGGGCCGCGCAGAGGAGTCGTGGTGCCGCAACTATCGTGGGGTGAAGTACGGCCCCGCCTTGGGGGAGGCGGGACGGGGGGAGTGGACGGCATGCCCGAGACCAGTGCAAACGCAGACACCGAGCGGCGCGACGCGCTCGCCGACAGGCTCTTCCGCGACACCATCGCCATGCAGGAGATGCTGCACATCTACGTGGGCGACCGGCTCGGGCTCTACACCGCGCTCGCGGGAGCCGAGTCGATGTCCCCGCAGGAGCTCGCCGACCAGGCGGGCATCGCCGAGCGGTACGCCCGCGAGTGGCTGGAACAGCAGGCCGTCGCGGGCATCCTGGACGTGATGGAAGACGACGGTGGCAGGCGCCGTTACCGGCTCCCGCCCGGGGCCGACGAGGTGCTGTGCGAGCCGGAGAGCCTGTACTACATGGCGCCGTTCGCGCCGCTCGTGGTCAGCCTCGCCCAGGCGCTGCCGCAGGTCGTCGAGGCGTTCCGCAGCGGGGGCGGCGTGCCGTACGAGGCCTATCCCGGCGTGGCCGACGCGATCGCCCGCGGCAACCGGCCGATGTTCGTCAACCAGCTCGCCGCCGAGTGGATCCCGGCGCTGCCCGACATCGAGGCCAGGCTACGCGGTACCGACCCTCCCGCGCGCGTCGCCGACCTCGGCTGCGGGACCGGCTGGTCGACCCTCGCGCTCGCCCGGGCCTACCCTGACGCCCGCGTCGACGGCATCGACCTCGACGAGGGGTCGATCGAGACGGCCCGCGGCAGGGCCGAGCGGTCCGGGCTGGCCGAGCGGGTCACCTTCGCCTGCCGTGACGCGGCCGACCCCGGCCTGAGCGGGCGCTACGACCTGGTGACGCTCTTCGAGACGCTGCACGACATGTCCAGGCCGGTCGAGGTGCTGCGGGCGGTCAGGGGCATGCTCGCTCCCGGCGGAACGGTGCTGGTGGGCGACGAAAAGGTCGCCGAGACCTTCACCGCGCCCGGCGACGACGTCGAGCGCTTCCAGTATGGCTGGAGCGCCCTGCACTGCCTGGCCGCCTCCATGGTCGACCCCGAGTCGGCCGCCACCGGGACGGTGATCCGCCCGGAGACGGTCCGCCGCTACGCCGACGAAGCCGGCTTCAGCAACGTCACGATCCTGCCTGTCGAGCATGACCTGTGGCGCTTCTACCGCCTCGACCCATGAGCGTCAGGTAGGCCGCGCGTACGGCGAGCGCGCGCTCGAGCTCGCGGATCACCGGCGGGAAGAACTCCTTGCGGTAGTGCGGATCGGTCATGGTGGAGATCGCGAAGTACATGCTCGCGAACCCGGCGAGCAGCAGCGACACCCGCAACAGCGCGACCGGGAGCACGGGGATCAGATTGGACGGGTTCGGCGGCGATCCGATCCACTGCTGCATCGTCGCCGGGTCGATGAGCACCAGCCCGATCGAGACGAAGAACAGGAACATGCCGACGCCCACCACGGCCGCCTGGGTGAGCTGCCTGCCGGCCAGCAGGAGCAGCCGGTTGAAGCTCTGTCTGCGGGTCAGCGGGACCGCGGCGGCGCATTCGTCCAACGCCCCTTCGAGAGGCGTCCCGCGACAGGCGGAGAGCATCTCCGGGATGGACAGGCGCTGCTCGATCTGCTGGATCTCCTCGCGCAGCCGGGCGGCGGAGGCGCAGACGGTCACGGTCGCGAAGATCCCGATCACCACGCTCTCCCGCCACCACGACAACCTGTCGGCCAGCTGCCACAACTCGCCGGTGAAGAAGAAGAACAGCGTGAGGAACAGCAACAGGGGCAGGCTGCGCGCCTGCAACTGCACGCTGTCCCTGACGTCGCGGACGACGTGCAGGAGGGCGCGCCCGGCCAGCGGCACGAGCCCGTAGGCGGTGGCAAGGTAGGCCACAGGGAAGAACGTCCCCAAAATCACTACGCTGCCGACGGCGCTTACCGTCACCTCCGGCCCGGAGAACTCGACCATCCCGATCGCGCTCGCCCAGTAGAGGCAGACGGACGCGAACCTCGTCCAGCGCACGGCGACGGAGCGACGCGTGACGCCGATCCAGTAACGCAGCGCGAACGCTCCAGCGGCGGCGACGCAGTACAGGACGATCACCATGTTCTGCAGCGGCCTTTCCAACAGGCCCGTCACGCCCACGAAGGCCAGCACGGGTGCCATCCGGGCGAGTGTGTCGCGCCGGCCGTCATCGAGGCGGAGCGTGGGCAGCCCCTGGCGCACGAACCATCGCTCGACCTGGCTCACCCGCGGGTCTCGTCCCGCGCTCGGTTCCGGTGGGCGGCCGGCTTCGCGCACGGCCGCCGAAGCGGATTGCCGCGTGTACGTCACCATCGTCCCCCCGTCGGCGGCTGTCTTGGGCTACCACCGTGCGGGACGCCGGTTGACGACCGCTTGCAATGCCGGTGCTGTGCACTGGACATCGGCCTGAACAGCCCCGGGGCCGATCTCCTGGAGATCGGCCGTCCCGCCCGAGCAGGACGGTGCGCTCGGGCTGCGCGTTCCCGCCAAGGTGGAGCGGAGCCCTCCGACACCGCGTTGAGAGGTGGGAGGACGAGCCTGCGCGGCTGAACGGCGCCACAAAGGGGAGGGGGTGAAGTTCGGCGTGGACGCCAACGCGCAGGACGGCGCGTGCCGCGATGCTGAAGCTCATGGCCGAACTCCTCATCTCCGCCCCGGCCGGGGTCACGATCCGTTCCCTCCATGGCACGCGGGCACTGCAGTGCGCCGACCGACTTCTGCGTGGGGTCTGGGGAACGAGACGCGGCGACGACCCGCCGATCCCGCTGGATCTGCTGTGCGCGTTCGCCCACACCGGCGGATATGTGGGCGGTGCCTTCATCGGCGAGGAGCTCGTCGGGGTGGCCGCGGGGTTCCGCGCGGCGGACCGCAGCCTGCACTCGCACGTCGCGGGCGTGGCTGCGGGCGCACGCGGGCGTGGCGTCGGCAGGGCGCTGAAGGAGCACCAGCGGGCGTGGGCTGCCGAGCAGGGGCTGGCCGCCGTGTCGTGGACGTTCGACCCTCTGGTGCGGCGCAACGCCTTCTTCAACCTGGCCCGCCTGGGCGCCCGCGTCGACGCCTACCTGCCCGACTTCTACGGGCCGATGACCGACGGCATCAACGACGGCGGACCCTCCGACCGGCTCTACGTCACCTGGCCGACGGATGCGGCCGCTCCCCCGCCGTTGTCGGACCACGATGGTGTGGTGGTGGTCGACGAGGCCGGGACGGTACGGGAAGCCGGTGACGCGCCGCTGCTGCTCTGCGCGACCCCGGCGGACGTCGAGTCGATGCGCGCGGCGGACCCGGCGGCGGCCGGGCGGTGGCGGGCGGCGCTGGAACGCGGGCTCGGGGACGCGCTCGGCCGCGGCTACCGGGTGACCGGGTTCACCCGCTCCGGCTGGTACCTGCTCGCCCGCGGGGGTGCAGCCTGAAGCTGGGCACTGTCGGCGAGCATGCCCTGAATCAGCTGGAAGCGCCGCCCGGGCTCTGGACACGGGCATCGTCTGGATCAACACCCACGCCGCCACCGTCGCTCCGCCCGAGCACAGCAGAGCGACGGGCTCCTGTATCGTCGCGCGCCGACCCCCGCCGGCCCGCACCGCGCGGTCAGGGATGAGCTCGGAGCGCCGCCGCCAGCCAGGCGAAGTCGTCCAGGTGCGAGGAGGGGGCCGGTTCGCCGTTGACGGTCGCGAGGAGCTGCCGGTAGCGCTCGGTTCGAGCGTCGCCTCCGGATTCCAGCCGCGCCAGCACCTGGGTCCGGTCGGCCGGGCCGAGGAGCCGGTCCAGCACGTGGGCCGCCGCGGCCGAGTCGGGGCCGATCCCGCGCTCACGGGCCTCGCCGACCATTCCGCCGACCTTCTTGGCGAACCACTGGTAGGCGCCGGGCTCGCGGCCCGGCCCCTCCGGAGGACGTCCGGCGGCGTGCTGCTCGGCCATGGCGCGCATCCGCCGCCGGAAGTCCCTGTCCTGGACGAGCTCGGCGAGCTCGATCCAGGCGTCGACCTGCTCGGGGGTGGGGTCGGCGGGCAGGTCCGCCGGCGTGTGGCGCATGCGCTCCTTCAGTTCGGGGTCGGCGTCGAGGCCGCCGAAGACCTCCTCCAGGAAGTCCTCGATGATCTGACGGCGCTCGTCGCCGGTGAGCCTGGCCAGTCTGTCCAACAGGGTCAACTCCTCTGGTCGGGGGCGTCGCCTGGCGAGCGTGCTGAGCACCGCCCGGCGCAGCCGGAGGACGCGGATCTGCGCGTCCAGTGCCATGACGTGGGTTTCGGCGACGTCCGCGATCGTGGTCCGCTCCTCCAGCACCCGGCGCACGTCCCCCAGTCCCAGCCCGAGCTCGCGCAGGCTCCGGATGAGCTCCAGCCGGGCCACGGACCGGGCGTCGTAGAGCCGGTAGCCGCTTTCGCTCCGGCCCGCCGGCGGCAGCACCCCGACGTCGGACCAGTACCGGATCGTGCGCACCGGCATCCCCGTATGCTGGGACAGCCGGCCGATGGTGAGCGGTTCGCCGCGGTCGTCGTCCATGACCATGAGTGTGGACCTTCCAGCCGCTGGAGACTCAAGCCCTTCGGCTCGCCCCTCTCGCCGACAGCGGGCGACTCGAGCGCCTCCCGCACGCGGCAGCGCAGCCGCCATGCTCGGCGACTCCTCCTGGAGCCTCGTCCTCGCGAACGGCCTGCACGCGCGCGCATGCCTGGGAAACAATCACGGTGACTCCTGTGCGAGTGCGGAGGGAACCGCGATGAGAAAGATCATCTTGATGATGTCGGTGTCGCTGGACGGATTCTTCGAGGGACCGGACCGCGAGCTCGACTGGCATCTGGTCGACGACGAGCTGCACGACCACTTCAACGAACAACTCGGCGCCATGAGCGCCTTCCTCAGTGGCCGGGTCACCCACGAGCTGATGGCCGAGGCCTGGCCGACGGCCGACAAGGACCCGTCGAGCACCCGGCCGATGGTCGAGTTCGCCCGTATCTGGCGGGACATGCCGAAGATCGTGTTCTCCCGGTCCCTGGAGAAGGCCGACTGGAACACCGCGGTGCTGCGGAACGTCGACCCTGAACAGATCAGGGAGCTCAAGGCGCGGCCAGGTGGCGACATGGCGCTCGGCGGGGCTGATCTGGCCGCGGCCTTCATGCGCGAGGACCTGGTCGACGAGTACCGGCTCTACGTCCACCCGGTCGTCATCGGGCGGGGCAGGCTCCTGTTCCGGCCATCGGACTCCAGGGCCGAGCTGCGGCTCATCGAGACCAGGGCCTTCGGCAACGGGGTCGTCCTGCTCCGCTATCTGCGCCCCGAAAGGTCAGCCGCCTGACCCTTCGGCGATGATCTGAGCGACCCGCGCGGGCGCGACGCCGGTCGTGTCGACGACCTCGGCTTCGCGGGTCAGCCACGGCAAGGCGTCGCGGTAGTCCGCGAGGTGGTCGAGCCGCCACTGGCGTGCGCCGGTCTCGATGGTGTCGGTCTCGATCCGCCGGGTGAGCGTGTCCTGGTCGGTGTGCAGCACGACGTGACGCAGGGGGATGCCCTCCTTCTCCAACCCGGCGCGGATCTCCGTCCAGTACTCCTCGATCAGCACCGTCTGCGGGATGACGAGCACTCCGCCCACGTAGTCGAGCAGGCGGAAGGCGGTCTGGACGACCAGCGCGCGCCACGGGGTCCACTCCTGGAAGTTCCTGACCTTGGGCAGGCCCTCGACGTGGTAGAGCATGTAGCCCACCTGCTCGGCGTCGAAGATCCGCGCATCGGGAACGACCTTGACGAGCTCGCCCGCAGTGGTCGTCTTGCCCGCGCCGAAAGTGCCGTTCAACCAGATGATCATGACGTGAGCCTAGCCGTTCCGCCCCTCGTCCATGATGCCGATGATCTCTCTTGGCCGGGACCC
This sequence comes from Nonomuraea sp. bgisy101, assembly GCF_057708945.1. Classification (NCBI taxonomy): domain Bacteria; kingdom Bacillati; phylum Actinomycetota; class Actinomycetes; order Streptosporangiales; family Streptosporangiaceae; genus Nonomuraea; species Nonomuraea sp. bgisy101. The sequence continues at coordinate 32,024 of NZ_JBYITD010000015.1, read as the reverse complement.
GCCGGGACGCGGCAGCCTCGTGATGTCGCCTTTCTCGGCCGCATCCGGCGGCGTCCGGGCGGCGGTAGGGTGAATTCTTAGGAGAACACCCCGGCATGTGGTTAAACGACCTTCTGGCTGTGAAGGGTGACGATATGGACGCCATCATCTTCGCCTGCCCGGCCGCATGAGCAACTCGCAGATGCGACCCCGGATCGTGGTCGATCCGTTCGCCGCGGCCGACGGTAGCGAGCTGCTCGACGCCACACCAGGCCTGTGGGTCGATGATCGCGACGACGACGACCCGGTGCTGCTGCGTGCCGACGGCAGCCCGGTCGACACGTGGCGCCAGCACTACCCCTACCCGGTCCGCCTCCAGCGAGCGGAGTACGAGCACGACAAGCGGCTCCTGCAGATCGAACTGCTCAAGCTGCAGTACTGGATCAAGCGCACGGGCCTGCGACTCGTGGTGCTGTTCGAAGGGCGCGACGCCGCGGGCAAGGGCGGCACCATCAAGCGCTTCATGGAGCACCTCAACCCGCGCGGCGCCACCGTGGTCGCGCTGGAGAAGCCCAGCGAGCGCGAACGCACCCAGTGGTACTTCCAGCGCTACGTCGCCCACCTGCCCGCCGCGGGCGAGATGGTGCTGTTCGACCGATCCTGGTACAACCGCGCGGGTGTCGAGCGGGTGATGGGGTTCTGCACCGAGGAGGAGTACCGGGAGTTCATCGAGCAGGCGCCGCGCTTCGAGCAGCTCCTCGTCGAGTCGGGGCTGCACCTGATCAAGCTCTGGTTCTCGGTCTCGCGCGCCGAGCAGCGGACCCGGTTCATCATCCGCCAGGTCGACCCGGTACGTCAGTGGAAGCTGTCGCCGATGGATCTGGCCTCGCTCAACAAGTGGAACGACTACACCAGGGCCAAGGAGGACATGTTCCTGCACACCGACACCGAGGCGGCGCCGTGGACCGTCATCAAGAGCAACGACAAGAAGCGTGCCCGGCTGGAGGCGATGCGCCACGTCCTCAGCAGGTTCGACTACGACGACAAGGACGCCGACGTGGTGGGCATCCCCGATCCACGCATCGTGATCTCCGCCGCCGACATCTTCGACGAGGACCACGCCGCCGATCACGAACGGTAGCCTCGTGGCGTTCTCCCCTCCACAACTCGTCGAACGCGCCCTCACCGTCCCCTTCGAGGGAGTGATGGTGGAACCCGTGGGCGGTGGAGACGTCGGCGTCCTGGTCCTGGCGGGCTCGAGTGGCCGGATCGCGACGGAGCGCTCGCGCCTGCTGGCGCGGACAGGCGCCGTGGCGTTGTCGATCCGCTGGTTCGGCGGACCTGGCCAGCAGGAGGGAATCTGCGAGGTCCCACTGGAACGGTTCTCCACCGCCATCGGTCTGGTGGAGCGCCGCGGCGTCCGGCGCGTCGGCATCGTGGGTCTGTCCAAGGGCGCCGAGGCCGCCTTGCTGGTCGCCGGACTCGATCCGCGCGTCGACGCCGTGGTCGCGCTCTCGCCCAGCTCGGTGGCCTGGGCGAACGTCGGAGCGGGGCACGACGGTCGCGCCCTGCCGTACCGGTCCTCATGGACGTGGCGTGGAGGAGAGCCGCTGCCGTTCGTTCCCTATGACGACACCTGGACTCCCGCCGAGCGGGACGGCGCGCCCGTCGCGTTCCGCGCGCTCTACGAACGCAGCCGACAGCGTTTCGCGCGTGAGGCGGAGGCCGCGGCGATCCCGATCGAGCACGCGGCCTGCGACCTCCTTCTCGTCGCGGGCGGAGACGACCTCATGTGGCCCTCCTTGCCGTTCGCCGAGGAGCTGGTGGCCCGCCGTACCGCGTCGGGGCACTCGACGCGCCTCGTCAGCAGTCCGGACGCCGGCCATCGCCCCAGGCTTCCTGGCGAAGCGCCGGCCCCGCCGTCCACGGCCTACGTCTACGGAGGCTCCGACGAGGCGGATGCCGCGCTGGGGACCGCGGCGTGGCCCCACATCCTTGAGACCCTCCAGATCATGTGACGTTCCTGGCGACCGGACTCTGAGGGGTGTGTGGGGAAAGGTTGAACGACGCGGGGCACCCCCACGCGGAGGTGACGCTCCGTGATGTGTTGTACTCAGATAACCCCCGCCTTCGGTGATATCCGTTTCAGCATGGGTTGGAGGCAGGTATGTCCATGAGTCGTGGACCAATGTGTCAGGTCGTCCCCCACTATGACCGGTTGAGCATCACCGGATGGGAGCCGGCGCGATACGTGCCTGCCGCGGAGGACCATGATGGCTCGCACGCCACGCTCACCCTGGAGATCGTCCAGGCGTCCGTGATGGTGATCTGCGAGGTCCACGACTGGTGCGGACGGGTGCCCGTGGACTCCGACTACCGGCCGCCGGGGTACGAGCCCTGGCCGATCTGACGCCTCAGCACGCGCACCCGGGCCGGCCGTCGCCGGGTGTGTCCAGTCGTCCGCCGTCCACGCCGCCAGGGTGGGCGGCGTCGGCGGTACGGCCGGGCAGCACCCTCTGATCGCCGCCTGCGGCGGGTATCGCGGCGGCACTATACACCGAACCAAGCGCTTGCTACGCTCCGCCCATGACGCCCACGATCGTCTGGGGTACCGGCAACGTCGGCCGTGCGGCCATCCGTGCCGTCGAGGCCCATCCGGCGCTGAATCTCACGGCCGTGCTCGTCCACGACCCCGGCAAGGTCGGCCGCGACGCAGGCGATCTCGGCGACCTCGGCTACGACCTGGGGATCGCGGCGACCGACGACGTCGCCGCGGTGCTGGCCGCCGGCCCCCGCGCCGTGGTCTACGCGGCGTCCGGCGACATCCGCCCCGATGAGGCCCTCGCCGACATCATCAGGGCGATCCGGGCGGGAGCCGTGGTCGTCACTCCCTCGATGTACGCGCTCTACGACCAGCGCAACGCCTCGCGGGAACTGCGGGAGCCGGTGCTTGCCGCCATCGCGGACGGCGGCGGCTCGCTGTTCGTCTCCGGCGTCGACCCCGGCTGGGGCAACGACGTGCTGCCCCTGCTGATCAGCGGGCTCGGCACCACTGTGGACGTGATCCGCTGCCAGGAGATCTTCGACTACTCGACCTACGACCAGCCCGACTCGGTCAGGTACCTGGTCGGTATGGGCCAGCCGATGGACTACGAGCCGCCGATGATCGCGCCGACGGTCCCGACCATGGTGTGGGGCGGGCAGGTACGGCTGATGGCCAGGGCTCTCGGGGTCGAACTCGACGAGATCCGCGAGACCGTCGACCGGCGTCCGCTCGAATCCACGGTGAGCACCAGGACGATGGGCGCGTTCGAGGCCGGCACCCAGGGCGCGGTGCGGTTCGAGGTGCAGGGTGTCGTCGAGGGCGAACCCCGCATCGTCGTCGAGCATGTCACCCGCATCCACCCGTCCTGCGCGCCGGACTGGCCGACGCCGCCCGACGGCGAAGGAGCGCACCGGGTGATCATCGAGGGCCGCCCGCGCATCGAGGTCACGGTCGAGGCCACCGACGAGGGCGACAACCGGTCCGCGGGCGGGAACGCCACCGCCGCCGGCCGGCTGGTGAGCGCCATCGACTGGCTGGTGGAGGCGGAACCCGGCCTCTACGACGCGCTCGACGTCCCCCTGCGCCCCGCGGTCGGCAAACTCGGGAGGAAACAGCCGTGAACATCGACATCCCTGAGGGCAAGGACGCGATCGAGTACGTGTGGGGCGAGATGGTCCCCGGCATCGGGATCGCCGCCTCGAACTTCTCGCTGTCGGTCTACGCCAACACCACTCTCGGGCTCCGCGAGTTCGAGGCGGCACGGCTGCGGATCGCCCAGATCAACGGGTGCGTCTTCTGCCTCGACTGGCGGACCGAACGGGACGGGCAGAAGGTCGAGGAGAGCTTCGCCGACGCGGTGGCCGAGTGGCGCACGACCGACGCCTTCGACGACCGCACCAGGCTGGCCGCGGAGTACGCCGAGCGGTACGCCCTGGATCACCACGGCCTCGACGAGGAGTTCTGGACTCGGATGACCGCGCACTACAGCCAGCTCGAGATCGTGGAGCTGACCATGAGCCTCGGTTCCTGGCTGGCGTTCGGCCGACTCAACCGCGTGCTGGGACTCGACACCGTGTGCATGCTGCCCAGCGGTCCATCGCCCTCTGTCAGGCGATAGCCCCGCTGCGACCCGACCATCAGACAACCGGCTACCGATTCAAGGCGCGAGCACCATGTAGAACCTGTTCTCATTTAGTCGAGTGTGAGGAACGTCGCATGAGCACCACCTCGCGTTCTACAGGCCCCAGAGATCTGTCGCGCCGCGGATTCATCGCTGGAACCGGCTCCATTCTGGGAGTCGCGGCTCTCACCGGCCGCGCCGGCGCGGCCAGGGCGCAGGCCGTAGCGTCCGCCCCTCCGATCGCCAACGGGGCCCACGTCCCCGCCCTGGTGGTCGGCACCGGGTACGGCGGCTCCGTCGCCGCCCTGCGACTCGCCCAGGCGGGCGTCGACGTGCACATGATCGAGATGGGCATGGCCTGGGACACCCCCGGCCCCGACGGCAAGATCTTCTGCAACACGCTCGAGCCCGACCACCGGTCCTACTGGCTGCGTACCAGGACCAAGGCGCCGCTCAACTACTTCCTCGGCTTCCCGATCGACAGGAACATCTCCCGCTACACCGGGATCCTGGACGCCGAGGACTTCAGCGGCATCACGGTCTACCAGGGTCGCGGGGTCGGCGGCGGCTCGCTGGTCAACGGCGGCATGGCGGTCACCCCCAGGCGGGAGAACTTCGGCGCCGTCCTGCCGTCGGTGAACGCCGACGAGATGTACGACATCTACTACCCGCGCGCCAACGCGGGACTCGGGGTCAACACGATCGACCCGGCCTGGTTCGACTCCGCCGCCTGCTACCAGTACGCCAGGGTGGGCCGCAAGCACGCCCAGCGTTCGGGCTTCCCGTTCGTCTTCGTGCCCGACGTGTACGACTGGGACTACATGAAGCAGGAGGCGGCCGGCACCGTCACCAAGTCGGCGCTGGCCGGCGAGATCCTTTACGGCAACAACCACGGCAAGAAATCACTGCAGCTGACCTACATCGCCCAGGCGAAGGCCACCGGCAGGGTCGCCGTCTCGCCGCTGCACAAGGTCACCTCGGTCTCCCCGGCGGCCGGTGGCGGCTACACGGTCGTCATCGAACAGCTCAACACCAACGGCGACACCACGGCCACCAAGACCGTGACCGCGGACAGGGTGTTCTTCGCCGCGGGCAGCGTGGGCACCAGCAAGCTGCTGGTCAAGCTGAAGGCGACCGGCGCGCTGCCCAACCTGAACGACGAGGTCGGCAAGGGCTGGGGCGACAACGGCAACGTCATGTGCGGCCGCGCCAACCATCTGTGGGACCCGACGGGCAAGCTCCAGTCGACCATTCCCTGCTCCGGTATCGACAACTGGGCCGCCGGTGGCGCGTTCGCCGAGGTCGCGCCGCTGCCGACGGGGATCGAGACCTACGCCTCGTTCTACCTGTCGATCACCAAGAACCCGAACCGCGCGCAGTTCTCCTGGAACGCCGCGACGGGCCAGGTCGACCTCAACTGGCAGACGGCCTGGAAGCAGCCGTCCATCGACATGGCCAAGACGATCTTCGACAAGATCAACGCGAAGGAGGGGACGATCTACCGGACCGACCTCTTCGGCGTCTACAAGATCTGGGGCGATCACCTCACCTACCACCCGCTCGGCGGCGCGGTGCTGAACAAGGCCACCGACAACTACGGCCGCCTCACCGGTCACCCGGGCCTGTACGTCATCGACGGCTCGCTGATCCCGGGCAACACCAGCGTCAACCCGTTCGTCACGATCACGGCGCTCGCCGAACGGAACATCGAGAAGATCATCGCCACCGACCTGCGATGACGTGATGCGGCGGTCGGCCACGGGCGCGTGTGGCCGACCCGTTCTCCGAGGATCCGCCCTGGCCGTACCGCTCCCTGATGAGGGTCACGATCTCCCTGGCACGATGGGATGATGACTGCCTACGTCCTGCGTCCCGCGGTCCCCGAGGACTACGACCCGATCGCCGGCGTGGTCGACGACTGGTGGGGACGGCCGATCCTGCCGTCGCTGCCCAGGTTGTTCCTCGACCACTTCCACCGGACCAGCCTGGTCGCCGAGCGCGAGGACGGCCGGATGGCCGGGTTCCTGATCGGCTTCCCCTCCCCTTCCCTGCTGGACGAGGCCTACATCCACTTCGTGGGCGTCTCCCCTGAGGCGAGGGCAGGCGGCGTCGGCCGCAGCCTGTACGACCGTTTCTTCGCGATCGCCCGCGATCACGGCAGGCGGACGGTGAAGGCGGTGACCTCCCCGGTCAACGCGCCGTCCATCGCGTTCCACCGGCGCATGGGCTTCACCGTCAGCGACCCCGTTCCCGGCTACGCGGGCCCCGGCACCGCGCTGGTCACGTTCGAACGCGCCATCTAGCGCGCCCTCCGTGCCTGGCGCGGCGCGGGAGTACCCGCCGGGGTCCTCCCGCGTCCACCACCCGTCAGCCGAAGTCCGCCGAGCCGTGCACGATGGTGCCGCCCACCATGGTGAGCAGGACCTTGGTTTTCGCGATCTCCTCCGCGGGGATCTTCATGACGTTGCGGTCGAGCACGATCAGGTCGGCCAGCTTGCCGACCTCCAGCGAGCCGGTGTGCCGTTCCTGCCGTAGCTGGTAGGCGCCGTTGACGGTCGCCGCGCGGAGGGCGGCGGCGCGGGGCAGCCGCTGGTGCGGGGTCATCGCGCCCTGCTTGGCGAACGCGCTGCCGGGCGCGGCGGTGCGGGTGATGACGGTCTTGATCGCGGTCCACTCGTCGAGCGGGTCCACCGGCCAGTCGCTGCCGAGGGAGACGCGGCCGCCCTTGCGGAAGATGTCGCCCTCGGGCTCGTAGGTGGCCCAGCGCTCGGCGCCCAGGTACGGCTTGACCGTCTCGACGGAGTCCGGCGCGGGTTTGGCCCAGTGGAAGCCCATGGCGGCGACCACGTCCAGCCTGCCGAAGCGCGGGATGTCGGCCGGGTCGACGAGCTCGGCGTGCGCGATCGCGGGGCGGGTGCCGGTGTACCCCGACCGGCGCAGCAGCGCGTAGGCGTTGAGCGCGACGCGCACCGCCCGGTCGCCGATGGCGTGGATGTGCGGGTCGAACCCGGCCTTCGCCAGCTTGAGCACGACGGCGTCGAGCTTCCCCTGTTCCCAGTACTGGGCGCCCTTCTCGCGGCCCGGCACCCAGCGGTCGTGCCGGTGCACGAGGTACGGCTCGAGCAGTCCGGCGGTCTGGGCGGGGTACTGCAGGACCCCGTCCATGAACAGCTTGACGTTGTGCACGGCGACCTTGGCCCTGGCGGTGACCCTGCCGTTGTCGTAGCGGCGGCGCAGCCGGGCCGGTTCCTTGAGCGGGTCGGCGTCGGTGACGTTGATCAGCGGGGCGAAGTGGGCTCGGGCGGTGAGCTCTCCCCGCTTCTGCAGGGTGGTGAACGCCCGCAGCCCCTCCTCGGAGGCGACGGCGTCCATGAACGTGGTGACGCCCTGCTGCGCGAGCGCCGCCAGGGCGGTGCGGGCGATCTCCACGTTCTCGGCGGCGGTCGGCTTGGGGATCTTCCTCTCGACCAGGGTGGACGCGCCGTCCTGCAGGACTCCGGTCGGCTCGCCCGACCCGTCGCGCTCGATGGTGCCGTCGGGTGGGTTCTTCGTCCTGGCGGTGATCCCCGCGAGCTCGAGCGCGCGCGTGTTGACCAAGGTGGTGTGGCCGTCGGTCGACTGGACGATGATCGGCCGCTTGGTGTCCAGCGCGTCCAGGTGCGCCCTGGTCAGCTTGGTTCCCTTGGGACGCATGGCCTGGACGTACCAGTGGGAGACGACGACCCAGGCGCCGGGCTCCTTGTCCTTGGTTTTGTCCAGGTAGGCGCGGATCTCGTCCTGGAACCGCTCGACGGTGAGGGAGGCGTACTTCAGGTCGCAGCCGATCAGCCCCTGGCCGCCGGACATCGGGTGCATGTGCCCGTCGTGCAGCCCCGGCATGACCATCCGGCCGCCCAGGTCCACCACCGTGGTGCCGTCGCCGATGTGGCGGGCCGCGCCCTCGACGCTGCCGACGTAGACGATGCGGCCGCCGGAGACGGCTAATGCGCGGTGCACGCTGTCGCGGGCGTCGACGGTGTAGACGTAGCCGTTGGTCAGGACGAGGTCGGCGGCCGAGGCGGCTTCGGCGGGCGCGGTGAAGCCGTCGGCGACGGCCGAGGCTGCCACCACGGCGCCGGCGGCCAACACGGCCCGGCGGGGCGGGTTATTCTCCACGGGGTTCTCCTCAGAATGCGACGGGTGGATGGCTGGACAGAGCGGCAAGACGCAGGAGCGCGGCAGGCAGGCCAGGCGCAAGGTGGTGGAGGCGGCGCTCTCGGTGATCGCCGAGCGGCCGGTGGCGGAGATCCAGGTGCAGCAGATCGCCGATCGGGCGGGGATGAGCCCGGCGCGGGTGCTCTACTACTTCCCGTCAAGGGACGAGATCTTGGCCGAGACCTTCCGGTGGAGCGAGCGCGAGCTGGCCGAGCGGCGAGCCAGGGAACTGGTCGGCGAACCGCAGGAGCGGCTCGAGCGGTATGTACGGATCTATCTGCCCGTGGATCGGCATGACGTCTCCTGGAAGCTGTGGCTGGAGGCCTGGCTGCGCGCGGTGTCCAATGACGCGATGAGCCGCACGGCTGACGAGATCGACAGCGGGTGGATGCGGGATCTGTCCGCGATAGTCCGGGACGGCATGGCGTGCGGGGTCTTCCGCTCGGTGACCGTCGAGGAGTTCCTGCCGTCGTTCAACGCACTGCTGGACGGGCTCGCGGTTCATGTGCTCATCGGACGGCTTGACCAGGCGCAGGCCGTAAGGGCCGCGCTGCGTCATGCCGAGGGAGAGCTGCACGTCCCACGAACTTGAATGGAATTTAAGTTCTGTGGCGCGTGCGCGTCAACGGCTTGCGGCATCGCGCCACCCCTGCCGATCGGAGAGATGGGCGATCCGAGCCTGTCGATCCGGCCGGCGGCCGTTCGTATGGATGTCGAGACGCCGGCACGGTGCCGGCGCGCGAGAGGGGCCGTGATGAGGAAGACCGAGCTCCGGACGCTGCTCACCGGCCGGGGACTGGTCGAGTCGCCGCGCTGGCACGGTGACCGGCTGTACTTCTCCGACTGGTCCGCGGGCGAGGTCATCGCCCTCGACCTCGACGGCGACGACGAGGTGGTCGCGCACGTCGAGTCGTTGCCGCTGTGCACGGCCTGGTTGCCGGACGATCGGTTGCTGATCGTCTCCTCCCGGGACGGGCGGCTGCTGCGCAGGGAACCCGACGGGTCCCTCGTCACTCACGCCGAACTCGGCCCGCCCGGCTGGAACGACATCGTGGCGGACGGCCGCGGCAACGCCTATGTCAACCGCGGCGGCTTCAACCCGATGGCGGGTGAGCCGTTCAGACCCGGTTTCGTCTTCCTGGCCACCGCCGACGGCTCGGTGCGCCAGGTCGCCGACGACATCGCCTTCCCCAACGGGATGGCGGTGACCGCTGACAACTCCACCCTGATCGTCGCGGACTCCTACCGGCACAGCCTCGTGGCCTTCGACATCGGCGCTGACGGCGGGCTGTCGCGACGGCGCGTCTGGGCCGACCTCGGCGAGGGCACACCCGACGGCATCTGCCTCGACGCGGGGAACGCCGTGTGGTACGCCGACGTGCCCAACCGGCGGTGCGTACGCGTGGCCGAGGGCGGCACGGTGCTGGACACCGTCACACTCGACCGCGGCGCCTTCGCCTGCGCCCTGGGCGGCACCGACGGGACGACCCTGTTCATCGTGGCCGCCGAATGGCGGGGCATGACCGAACCGGAGATGGTGACGCCAGGCTCAGGCCAGGTGCTCGCGACGCAGGTCGGCGTGCCTCAGGCGGGCTGGCCGTGACGTGCGCCCCGACCGGCGGCACGCCGTCCCCGACCAGGCCGGCAGGCTCCGCGGCCATCGCCCGCCTGCGGGCCGAGGCCGAACGCCTCACCGGCGTCACCCTGCCCGCCACCGTCGCCTGAGCGGGCGCGAACGCAGCGGCGATCGAGCCCGGAGGCGTCACGCGCCCGCCCCCTACCTGAGAGGTCATCGACGGGCGACGGCCGTTCCGTGATGCTGGAACCCATGAGCCAGGTGGTCATCGGTGTGGTGATGGTCTTCTTCGCGGGGATGGGGATCTACGGTCTGATCTCGCCCGCCTCGCTGGTGGCACCGTTCGGGACGGCCCTGCTGTCGGCCGACGCCCGCAACGAGGTCCGCGCCGTGTACGGCGGTTTCGGCCTGGCCGTGGCCGCGGCCCTCGCCGTCGCCATGCACGACGTCCGGCTGCGTGTCGGCGTCACGACGACCGTGGCCCTGGCACTCGCCGGCATGGCCGCGGGACGGATCATCTCCATGATCGTCGAGCGTCCGTCCCGGTTCTATCCCACCGTCCTCTACCTGATCGTCGAGGCGACTCTCGCCGCGGCTCTGTCAGCCGCCCACTGATCTGTCAGCCGCCCACCGCGCCGCCACCCGAGCACCGGCGTCAACGCTCTTCGGCGACCCCGGCCGGTGGGGATGCGCGCTCCGGCCCCGCGTCGATCTCACCTGCGGGAACAGACTGCTCCTGGCCCGTGGGTGGTACGTGCCCGAGCCTGGTGATGATGAAGACCGCCGCCACGATCAGGACGCCGGCACTGGCGGTGGCGAAGACGTTCATGCCGTCGGCGAAGGAGTCCCTTGCCGCGGCGAGCAGCGAGCCGCCCAGCCGCGGGGGCAGATCCCCGACCACGGCCACCGCGTTGGCGATGTTCTCCTGCGCGGCGCTGACGGCCTCGCCCGGCAGGCCCGGAGGCGCGCCGGTCGCCAGCCGGCCGGCGTACACGGCGGCGGACACCCCGTGTGCCTGGCCCGCGCCGCGAGGCGCAGACTGGTGGTGCGGATCCTGTCACGGAAGGTTCATCCATGAACGCCGAGGCCGGCGGGAGGCTCGCCCGCGTGCTGGACAGTCCCGTCGTCGGCATGGCTCCGTGGATCATCTTCTCGCTGCTGGTCGGCCCCGGCCGGTTCGAGATGGCGGTGGCGTCGGCGCTGGCCGCCTCCGTCGTTGTCATCGTGGCGGACCGCGTCCTCCGGCGGGGCAGCTCCTGGAAATTCCTCGAGGTCTGCGAGCTGGTGTTCTTCGCCGGCCTGACGGCCGTGGGCGCGGTGGCGAGCGCGGGCACGCACCGCTGGCTGGAGACCTACGCGGGCGAGGTGGCGAACACCGCCCTGGCCGTGATCGCGTTCGGCTCCATGGCGTTCCGCAGGCCGTTCACCCTCCAGTACGCCCGTGAGCAGGTGGACCGCGCGTACTGGAACTCGCCCGCCTTCGTCCGCGCCAACTACGTGATCACCGGCGTCTGGGGCCTGGCCTTCCTGATCGCGGCGGTCGCGGGCGGCTACGGGGATCTCGTCCTGCGCGACCCGGACAACATCTGGACCGGCTGGATCATCCAGATCGCGGCGATCGTCGGGGCCCTTCGCTTCACCGGCTGGTATCCCGGCGTCGTGCGCGCCCGCGCCCGCGATCAGGAGGGCCGCTAGTCGTGAGCCGGCCGGGCGTCACGGCGGCCGGCATCGGGTACGCCGCCGAACTGCTCCTCCGGTCATGAAGGACGCTCGGCCGGGACATCCCGGCCGAGCGTCTTCACCGGCTCATGGCGACGGTCCTGGTTCGCCGGAAAGGTGAGGTCGTTCGTCCCCGATCAACCGCGGGCAGCGCTCCGCAACTGCCTGTTCGCGTCCAGCTTGCTCGGCACGGTCCCCCACCACGGAAGGTCCCGCAACGCCTCCAGCATCCGCATCCGCTCCGAACGAGCCTCGATCAGATCCGCCATCGCCTGCTCGTCGAACGCGGCCTCGCCGTTCACCACGGTCACCGACGCCGGCAGCGCCGCGGCCAGTTCCTGCACACGAGCGTCCGCGGCGTCATAGGCCCGTTGAGCTTGGATCACATCTTCGGGCAGGTCTAGGTCAGCCATGCGTCCCCCCAGATCACGGCGCGTTTAGAGCCCTGATCCTAGGACCACCCACAATCGGGGCGATACCCGCTCCACCACACAAAACGACAAAGCCCGGACCACCTCTCGACCCCGTCTCCCAGAGGCCGCATCCGATCGCGTAAGGGACGTACCTCGACCGTGGATCAGGGCCGCCGTCGCCTCTCGCGGGCGACGACCGGATGGCCGAACCCCGCCTGCCCGCGCCTCGCCCATGTTCGTCGGATGTGGAAGCCGGGGTGCCGGGCCGGCCGGCCGCGGGTGGGACCGCGGGTGGGACCGCGGCCGGGCGCAGCGGCGCTCCGGCTCGGTGCCCGGCAGATCGGCGCCGCCCACGGCAGGCGACGTGCCGTATCCGGCGCAAAGGGCGCTCCGGCATATTTTCATAGCACTGCTACAGTGAGCGTGTGAGCGGAAGATCGCCGCGCCCCGGCGGAACGGCCGGCAAGAGTCCCGACCGCGTGGACGGGCGGACGGAGCGGTCGCGCGCGACCCGAGCCCGCATCATCGCCGCGGCGACCGAACTCTTCACCACCGCCGGCTACACCGCCACGAGCATCAACTCCATCGCCGCCGAGGCAGGCGTGGGCGAGCAGACCGTCTACTACGCCTTCGGCACCAAGAAGGCCATCCTTTCCTCCGCCATCGACCTGGCCGTCGCCGGTGACGACGAGCCCGTTCCCACGCTCGAACGCTCATGGGTACGGGACGCCCTCGCCCACCCCGACCCACAGGAACAGATCCGTCGCCACGTGACCGGCGCCGGTGAGATCTACCTGCGAGCGGCGCCACTTCTGGATGTCGTGCGCAGCGCCGCCATGGCCGACTCCGACCTGGGCGAGCTCTGGGCGAACAACATTCGGCAGCGCCGCATCGTCCAGCGTGTCTTCATCGAGGCACTGGCGCGCAAGACACCTCTCCGCGACGGCATGACCGTCGACGGCGCGACCGACACCGTCCTGGCACTCCTGTCGCCCGAGACCTACAACCTGCTGGTGAACCACCAGCAGTGGGAACACGCTCGCTGGCAGGCATGGGCCGTCGACGCCCTCACCAGACTGCTCACAACGCTGCCCGACCCGGCATAGCGCTCCCGCCGGATATCCGCGGACCCGGCGCGACCGTGACCTCTGACGCCTATCCGGGCAAGCTCTCCCCCTCTGTTCTCCTTTCCTGTCGCTCACCCTCTTCCCAGAGTTGACTGTAGTGCCACTCTAAAAATATTGTCGTAGTGACACTACAAGAACATTGCCGCGGCCCGCGTCGGCGGACCCCCGACCCGGGCCTACGGCGCCGAACCACGCCGCCGCCCCTCCGTACGCGGCGGTGACAGGGATGGAAAGAAATGCGCACACGGATCAACCGACGCGAGACCCTCAAGGCAGGGGCCGTGGCCGCTGCGGCCCTGGCCGGCGCGCCGGGCTGGACCTTCCAGAACGAAGCGGACGACGGGTTGCTCATCACCGCCGACTCCATGTTCGACGGCCACCGCTTCGTGGAGAACGCCGCCGTGCTCGTCAGAAAGGGCAAGGTCGTGCGCTCCGGCCCGGCGCGCTCGGTACGCGACGCCTCCGCACGCAGGCTGGCCATGGGGTCGGCCACCATCACCCCCGGCATGATCGACCTTCACGTGCACGCCACACAGGGTCATGTGCCCTTCGACAGAATCCTGGCCCACGGAGTGACCACCATCCGCGACCTCGGCGGAGACCTGCGACCGACGCACGAAGGCCCCGGCCGCCTCCGCTACGTGGGCGCGGGACCTCTCGTCACCGTGCAGGACGGCTACCCCACCCCCGTGTGGGGAACCGGCCTGTCCGCGGTGATCAAGGGCCCGGCGTCGGCTCGCGCGACGGTGGCCAGGCTGGTCGATCAGGGGGCCGCCATCATCAAGATGGCGCTGGAACCAGGAGGCGAGGCGGGAGCGCCATGGAGCGGCGAGCACGCATCCACGCCCCCGCCATGGCCGTTGCCGTCGATCGAGGAGGCCCGCGCCGTCGTACAGGAGGCCCATCGTCGAGGACGTAAGGTCACCGCTCATGTCGGCGAGGAGCAGGGCGTGCGCATCGCGCTCGCCGCGGGCGTGGACGAGTGGGCGCACAGCCCGAGTGCCCTCGTTCCCGAAGAGCTGCTGAAGGAGGCCGCCCGCAAGGGAGTCCGCATGATCAGCACCCTCGACACCGAATCCCACACCGAAGGGGCCCTGCGCAACGCCAGGATCTTCGTCTCCCACGGCGGCCGGCTGCTCTACGGCACCGACATGGCCCACCCGGAGATCCCTCACGGATTCGATTCGCAGGAGCTCAGCCTGATGATGCATGTCGGGCTGACCCTCGAACAGGCCCTGGCGGGAGCCACCTCGCTCGCCGGCGAACAACTGGGGCTGGCACCGCTGGGCACCCTGCGTCCCGGCGCGCCCGCCGATCTGATCGTCGCGGCCGGAGACATCCGCCAGGGGCACGGCGGCGTCAAGAACCTCGAATACCCACTGCTGGTGATGACAGGAGGCCGCCTGGTGGTCACCCCGGACACCACCAGGTCACCCCAGACCCCTGCTCATTGACCGGATGACCCGGAGCCCCTCGAGGCTCCGGGTCATCGGATCACAGATAGTGGCCGCACTGGCCGAAGAAGCCGTAGTCCCAGACGTAACACCACTCCCAGACGATGTAACCGTCGTTGGGCTGCGCCTGGGCAGGGGAGGCGGTGGCACCGCCGATGAGGACAGCGGCGAGGAGGCCGAGCATGACGGCCATGATCCGTTTGCCGGCCCTGGAGAAACGCGACATCGATGACTCCTTCTCATTGTCGGTACTCGTCGGAACGCGAAAGAGTCCATCGCAGAGGAACTGTGGATCACCTGGAACCCGGTTGCGGATCAGTGGATGCCGATCACGCTTCCAGGGTGAAGGCCGAGATGGGCGCGGCCGAAGCGAGCGTGCCGGACCGGGCACGAACGCCGCGCGTCAGCACAGGGCGAGCGGGTCGATCACTCGCTCGAGGAGGGTCCGCGTCCGAGGGCTCGCTCGACGGCGATGCGGGTCAGCCAGCCCAGGCCCGCGGTGAAGAGCGGCGGCCACACGATGGGCCCGAAGGTGTAGCCGACCAGCACCCCCAACGGGATCCACACACGGTGCACCACTTGATGGGCCGGCCCTGGCGGGCGGACTCCACCCAGCCGCGCCAGGTCGGGCAGCGCGACGAACAGCAGCATGGCGGCCGTGGTCGGCAGGCCGTACTTGACGCTCTCGAAGACGGCGAACGCGGCCAGGAACAGGGCGAGCGCGCCCCAGCAGATCCTCCGCGTCCGGCCGCCGACGCCATGACGGCCGCCCACGCGCATGACAGGCGGCGACGCGTCGTCATCCGTGCGTTCGCTTGTCACGCGCACAGCGTAGACCAGCGGGCCGCGGCGGCGTGCTCATGGGGGCGCGGCCGACGCTCAGGAAGGGTCCTTCATCAGCGGAGGAGGGTACGGAGGGGGCCTCACGCGTTCTCCCTGAGATCGAGGATGTGGGCGAACGGATCCTCGTATCCGGCCCACGCGCCGGAGCCGGCCCCGGCCTCCTCCTCGGTGAGCAGGCAGGAGTCGAGCAGGGCGTGGATGCGCTCGCGATCGAGGTCCGGGCCGGTGAAGACCAGGTGCTGGACGCGGTCGCCCAGGATGTCGTTCCAGTCGAGCGAGGCGACGGCGTGGCGGGCGGGGGCGACCAGTTCCCATGCGGCCTCGGGAAGCGTGGCCAGCCAGGGGCCGGCGTCCTCCACCGAGACGACCCCGGCGACGGCGTCCCAGGCGAGCATCCGCTCGTGCCGGTTCGCCAGCCAGAACCGTCCGCGGGAACGGACCGACGCGCTGACGAGGTCGTCGACCGCCTCGTACAGGCGGGCAGGATGGAGCGGGCGCAGCCGGTGCCAGACGACCGTGGTGATCTCGCCGGTCCGGGCGTCGCAGGGCAGTTGGGCGGTCGCCGGATCGACGCGTTCGGCCAGCTCGGCGGTGCACAGCGCGGCACCTGTCACATCGGGCACGTGTCCGGCGAACACCGGTGTGAAGGGCGCCAGGTGACCGAGGACGGCACGCGTGAGGTCGTGGTCCTCCTCGTCGCCGCCGTGCAGGACCAGCCCGGTGGCGTACTCGATCTGCCGGGCCAGCACCTCGGCGAGGTAGCGCTGGTCGCCGGCCGCCGCGGCCCTGCCCGATTCGGAGAGGCGGTCGCCGCGGGAGATGTCGACGGGCATGTGCTCGGCTTCCAGAGCGGTGAGCACCGCGGTCAGGCGCAGGAGGTCGGCGGCTTCGTCGACGTCGAGGGCCTCCGCGACCGAGCGCGGCTCGACCGAGTCCCACAGGTCGGCCACCAGCAGCGAGGCGGTGCCCGCGCGCTGGATCAGCTGTGGGAGCAGGTCCTCGCGGACCGCGCAGGTGACGCAGCCGTGCGCCAGTCGAACGTCGGCCACGTCCAGTGTGCCGTGGGCGGTGCGGACCACGCGCTCGACCCGGTCGTCGGTGACGGCGCGCAGATCGTGATGGACGGCGACGGCGCCGGGGTGCGTTCGCAGCAGCCGGTCGACGGCGGCGGTGCGGGCCGAGGCGTGCAGGCCGGCGACGAGGATGACGGGGGTGGACAAGGGGTCCTCCCGGACGACGAAGGGAAACGATTGTCGCTCCATGGCATGAGACAGGAGCCTCAACCGTGCCAAGGGGCTGGCGACGGCTACGCGCGCTCCTGCGGCACCGCCATCTCGCCGAGGAGCGACCAGTCCTGCTGGGGAACGTTCGCGTTCACGATCCGCGGGGTCTCCGCCAGGTACGCGGGGAGCGTCTGCCGGGCCTTCGTGAAATGCTCGGACCGGACGTGCGCGGCCCCGGCCTCGTCGTCGCGGAAGGCCTCGACCAGGACGTACTCGCTGGGGTCCTCGATGCTGCGCGACCAGTCGAACCACAGGCAACCGGGTTCGCCGCGAGTGGCCCTGGTGAACTCATCCGTGATCTCTGGCCACCGGTCGGCATGCTCGGGCAGCACGCGGAACTTCGCGGTGATGAAGATCATTGATGCTCGCTCCTTCAGCTCGGAACCCGCCGCGGCGCGGCGGAACAAGGCTTCGGCCGCCTCGCACGCCCTTCACGCAAGAAAGGCGACGGCGCCCGCGCTCCCCCTCCTTTGATCATGTCACCCTGAGTCCGCGATGGCGACGCGACGAGCTGCGGGCCTGCGGATCGCAGGCCCGCGGTGGTCCCTGTCCCGCCGGGGAAGAACCGGCACGTCTACTCGGCGTCCAGGCGGAGGGGAACCTTCGCCTCCCCGGCCCCGCCGAATTCCGCCTCACTCATGTTCGGCTGCCTCTCCTCGTCAGTCGACGAGCGCGCCGCAGGAGATGTTCACCTGCGTGGAGGTGAGTGTGCGGGCGTGCTCCGAGGCCAGGAAGGCGGCGACCCGGCCGACGTCGGCGAGCGTCGCGGCCCGCTTGAGGAGGGTGGCGTCGACCATCTTCTGCCGGAACGGCGCCGTCTCCGGAACGTCGGGCATGCTTTCCGGGATTCCGCCGGTCCGCATCGAGATGACGCGGACGGCGTGCGGGCCGAGTTCGCAGGCCCACTGGCGGCGCATGGCCTCGACCAGGTCGAAGCCGACCTGTACGGTGCCCAGGCCGGGCGTGGAGTTGGTGGCGTCAGCGCCGCCGAAGTGCAGGATGACGCCCGAGCCCTGCTTGACCATGTGCCGGGCGGCGGCCTTGGTCGTCAGCAGGAACGAGCGCGCGAGCTTGTCCATCGCCTGGCCGAAGTCGGCGACCGGCATGTCGATCAGCGGCACGAACAGGGCGTCCTGGGAGATGAGGTTCACCGAGACGTCGACGCTGCCGGTCTGCGCCGCGATCGAGTCGACCCAGCCGTTGACGGCTGCCTCGTCCAGGGCGTCCACGACGGCCGTCTCGGCCAGTCCGCCTTCGCGGCGGATGTCCTCGACGACGGCGTCGAGCCTGCCGGGGGTACGGCCGGCGAGGAAGACTCGTGCTCCCTCCGAGGCGAACGCCCGTGCCATCGCGCCGCCGATGGCCCCGCCGCCACCGTAGATCACCGCGGTCTTGTTCTCGAGCAGCATCTCTGACTCCATCCGTCGGATTCGATGGCTCGAACCTAGGAGCGCAGGGGCAGGACCGGCATCGGCCGGATGACCGTGCCGGCGGACCCGCTGATCAGGACGGCAGGCGAGCGCGGCGCCGTACCCCGTGACGGTGGGGTGCGGGTCTCGCGGCGGGGTGCGGGTAAGTAGGTCGACTGATACGAGCTCACAGCTCGAGCTGCGTCAGCTCCATCCGCCGGGTCACGCCGATCTTCGGGTAGGCCCGGTAGAGGTGGTGCCCCACGGTGCGCGGGCTCAGGTACAGCCGCGCCGCGATCTCCCGGTTGCTGTATCCGGCCGCGGCCAGCCGCACGACCTGGAGTTCCTGCGGCGTGAGCCGCTGGAGTGGGTCATCGGCCTGGTCGCGGGCCACGGGCCGGTCGCCGAGCACGCTCAGCTCGGCGCGGGCACGCGCGGCCCACCGCGCCGCGCCGAGCCGCGCGAAGGCGTCCTCCGCCTGGACCAGGACGGCCCTGGCCTCGGAGCGGCGGCGCCGGCGGCGCAGCCACTCACCGTAGACCAGGCCGGTCCGCGCCCTCTCGTACGGCCGGCCGGGAACGAGGTCCAGGGCGGCGCGATAGTGCTCCTCGGCCTGGTCCCCTTCGCTGAGCAGCCCCTGGCAACGCAGCTCGAGGGCGCGGCCGAGGACGTTGTGCTCGGCCCACGCCGACAGCACAGGCACGTGCCGCCGAGCCAGGTCCGCATGGCCTGAGCGCACCGCGGCCTCCACGTGGTCCGGCACCGCCCGGATCAGCAGATCGTGCCGGGCGGGTCCCGAGCACACCGCTTCGAACCGGTCGAGCGCCTGCTCGCTGCGCCCGTCGGCGAGGTCGAGCAGGCCCAGGCCCCACGAGGCCAGGGCCGCGTTGGTGGGGTGCAGTGCCGCGTGTTCCAGCACCTCGCCGGCCAGCTCCTGGCATCGGGCGGCGTCGCCGCTCACCGCGGCCAGCCATACGGAGATGGCCTTCAGTACGGTCACCTGCATGTCCATGCCGATGTCGGAGGCCAGCCAGACGCCCTCGGCGACGTCGGCCCCTGCGCCGCGGAAGTCGCCGCGCAGCAGCCGTCCGATCGCCAGCGGCTCCAGCAGGTAGGGGAGCCAGCCGAGCGATCCCGCCGCCCTGACGTCGGCCGCCAGCGCCTCCAGCAGGTCCGTCGCCGCCTCGTCGTCGGCGATCAGCAGGCCCATGAATCCCGCGATGACCCGTTCGACGAAGTCCTGGACGGTTCCGGCCTGGACCGCCGTGACCAGCGCACGCATCGGCGGTACGGCAGCGGCAGGGTCGCCGTCGCTGAGCCGGCCGTAGCCGATCAGCGCCGCGACCACCGGCGTGAGCGCCGAGCCCACGGGCAGCCGCACGGTCTCCAGCAGGGCGACGCCACGCCGCAGGAGGTCGTGAGCGCAGGCGTCACGCGCCGCCCACACCGCCTCGGTCAGCATGGACACGGCCCGCTCGGGGTCGCTCCGGCTGATGAGGGTGGCGCCTTCCAGCGCCAGGGCCGCGTCGGCGGCCGGCGAGGTGCGTTCGTACGCGACCTGGGCGCGCACGTAGGCCGCCTCGGCGACGACGCCTGGCTCGTCGGTGAGGGCCGCGGCCTCGGTCGCCAGCCTGGTCGCCCAGTCCGGGCGGCCGGCGTCGTAGGCCGAGCGCGCCGCGCGGACGATCCGCTGGGCCTTGCCCCGCCGGCCGGCGCTGAGCCGGGCGGCACGCTCGTACGCCGAGGCGACGGCCACGGTCCCGCCACGGTGCCGGGCACGTTCGGCGGTACGTTCCAGCTCGCCCGCGACCTCCTCGTCGGGGCCGGTGGCGGCGGCGGCCCGATGCCAGGTGCGCCGGTCGGCGTCCGCGGCGACCGGAAGGGCCTCGGCCAGCGCTCGGTGCGCGGCGATGCGCTGGTGGTGGGGGGCGTCCTGGTAGGCGACCGCA
Organism: Nonomuraea sp. bgisy101; assembly: GCF_057708945.1. NCBI lineage: Bacteria > Bacillati > Actinomycetota > Actinomycetes > Streptosporangiales > Streptosporangiaceae > Nonomuraea > Nonomuraea sp. bgisy101. The sequence continues at coordinate 11,912 of NZ_JBYITD010000015.1, read as the reverse complement.
CGGATGAGCGGATGGCGGAACCTGATCTCGTCGCCTGCCGTGACGACGAGACGGGCCTCCTCGGCCGGGCCGAGGTCGGCGGGGGACGCCCCGAGAGTCTCCCCTGCCCGCAGGACCACGCCCAGTTCGGCGGCGCCGTCGGCGGCCGCCAGGAGAAGGAGCAGGCGCGTGGCCGCGGGCAGCTCCCCCAGCTGGGCTCTGAAGGCGTCCTGGACGCGGCCGGTGACCCGTAGCGGCCCTGCCTGGTCGACGAACCCGTCCCTCAGTGCGTGCGCCAGCTCGATCAGGGCCAGCGGGTTGCCGCCCGCCTCGTCCAGGAGCCTGTCGCGGACCGGGACGGTCAGCTCGGGCGCGCATTCGGCCAGCAGGTCCGTGGCGGAGGCCCGGTCCAGCCCGTCGAGCCGCATGGTCTCGATCCCGGGAGTGGGGAAGGGTTGCACGGTGTCCCGGACCGCGAAGACCATCGCGATCGGATCGTCGTGCAGCCGCCGTGCCGCGAAGAACAGCGCGTCCGAGGACGCCCTGTCCAGCCACTGGGCGTCGTCGAGCAGGCACACGAGCGGCCGCTGCGCCGCCAGGTCCGACAGCAGCGTGAGGGTGGCGGCGCCGATGAGGAACGGATCGCGCACCGGCGACTCCGCCAGGCCGAACGCCGAGCGCATCGCCGCCGCCTGCTGGTCCGGTAATCCCTCCAGCCGGTCCGCGAACGGGTGCAGCAGCAGGTGCAGGCCGCTGAACGGAAGCTCGGCCTCGGACTCGATGCCGAGTGCCCGTAACACCCTCATCTCCCCTGCGGCCGAGGCGAGGTCCTCGAGCAGCGTGGACTTGCCGATCCCCGCCTCGCCCCGCACCACCAGCGCCCCGCTGCGGCCGTCCCTGGCGTCCGCGAGCATCCGCTCCAGGCGGTTGCGCTCCGGGCCTCGACCTTTCAGCATGAGGGCACAGTAGCGAGGTGACGGCTTCCCGGTCAGCGCCCCGCCTCGCCGGAACGCCACGTCGCCTGGACCGCGCGGCCTCGCGCTACTTCGCCTGGACCACCGGCGGGCCCTCGCTCGCCTGGACCAGCACGAATCCCTGCCCGTGGAAGGCGAGCTGCATGGCCTCGCCGCTGCCGCGGCCGATCAGTGCTCCGGCCTTCATCGTACGGTTGACGCCCACGTTCAGGTCGGCGCTCCAGCACACGGCGGACTGACCGTCGGCGAAGGTCGGCATCTGCGCGGTGTCGAGGAGCACGGGAGTGCCGTGGGCGGTGACCGCGACCCAGCCGGTGCCCTTGACCGTCATGTTGAACAGCCCGCCTGCGGCGACGCCCGCCCCCTGCACGCGCTTGATGTCCCAGGTGAGCGAGGCGTCGAAGGCCAGGAGGTTGCGGCCGTTGACGGTGAGGGCGTCGTTCTCGAGGTAGAACAGATGGATGTCGTCGGCGTTGTCGGCCAGGAACAGCAGGCCCTGACCCCTGACGCGCATGAGCGGCGCGCCCTCGCCGGTCACCATCTTCTTGAACAGCTTCCCGACCCCGCCCGCCCCCTCGTAGTCGAAGTCCATCTGGCCCTGGAAGGCGACCATCGAGCCCTGCCTGGCGAGCACGTCGTGGGGCAGCTGAACGCGCAGCATCTTGGCATTCTGCAGGGCGAAGTTGGCGGGTACCTGGGTGTCCAGGTTTCCGAAGAGCGCGCTGCGCATGAGGGCCCCTTTCGGCGGATGTGGTCGACAAGGGTGATGACGAACGGGCCGGGGCCCGGGTTCCTGACGGGCAGGCGTCATTCTCGGCCTTACCCTCGAAGGCCTCCCGGCCACCCTGCTGTGGCACGACGCCGCCGCCGGGATCGACGCCCCGGGGCGCCGTCCGAGTACGGCGGCGACCGAAGCGGACGGCCGGTCGTGATCACCAGCTCGTGCGCCTGCTCATCCGGCGGAAGGGCCCGTACGGCGGCCGCCTCGGGGCGACGGACGGCGGCCGTGCCCAACGCCACGGTGCGGCGGGGGCGCGTACGGCCGGCCGCGCGGACCGCACCAGGTCCAGGTCGACGCCGGTCGCGGCGTGCAGCACGCGCCGGTGATGCTCGTCCAGCTCGGCCAGGGCCGGATGGCCGTCATGCTCGTCCAGCAGGAACCTGGCGGACGGCATGGCGGCGGCGAGCTCATGCCACGTCCGGACCACGGCGTCCCGCATGTCCTTCGGCGACTCCTCGAGCAGGGCGTCGAGACGGGCGTCGAAGGACCGGTACCAGCGGCGCTGAACGTCGCACAGGAACTCCGCGAATCCACCGAACTCGGCGACGACTTCCCCCGCCAGTCCGGACGGAACCTCCGGCCTACCTGTCGCGGCGATGTCGTCCAGGACGGCATGGACCAGTTGATGGCGGCGGCGCACCCGATCCCACGACATCGTCTCACCTACTCCGTGTCGGTCACATACACAGTGTATGTCGTATGCTCAACGCATGTCATCTGTCAAGCGCCGGCGCGAGCAGTACGCGGAGGCGACCAGGTCCGCCCTCCTCGAAGCGGCCAGACGTCGCTTCGCCGAGCACGGCTTCGCCGGGACGGCGCTTGAGGACGTCGCGGCCGACATCCAGGCCAGCCGTGGCGCGGTCTATCACCACTTCGCGAACAAGACCGCGCTGTTCGAGGCGGTGGTCGAGGCGCTGGAGACCGACATGATCCACCAGGTCATCGAGTCCAGCGCGCAGGCGGCCGACCCCTGGCAGGCGGCGATGGCGGCCACCGAGCGGTTCCTCGACCATTGCTGCGAGCCGGACTACGGGCGTGTGGTCTGGCAGGAGGCGCCCATCGCGATGGGGTGGCGGCGCTGGAAGGAATGCGAAGAGAAGTACGCGTACGGGCTGATCGAGCACCTCGTCAGGGCGCTCGTGGACAGCGGAGATCTGCCGCCGCTGCCCGTCGAGCCGATGACCCGCATCACCTTCCACATCCTCGGCGCCGCGGGGATGGCGCTCGCCGAAGCGCCCGAAGCGGACAAGCGCCGGGTCAGGGACGAGTACTCCCAGGCGATTCGACAACTGCTCAGCGGCGTCCGCATGGCGGGGGCGAAGGGCACGGCCTCCGCCCCATGACCGCCGGGCGCACGGTTGGGGAGCCGGCCCGGTAACCGGACGAATCCGGCCCCCGTCCTCGAGAGAGTCCGGTCCTCCAGTACCAAGAAAGGACAGGACGGTGTCCCGGTATGTGATAGCTCGGCCAGGTGGGCCGACGACCGGGAAGAACTTCGCCAGGACTGTCACAGGCCGGAGGGTCGCCCTGTCTTCGCTGGTGACGGGACGGCGACCACACCCCGAGGACAGGAAGGTTCGTCATGGAGATCGTGGTGGTCGGCGGCACCGGCCCGGCCCCACCATCACCGATTCGTCACGGAGGTACGTCCATGCCAGGCACCGATCCGACCGGAAACGAGCAGAAGCCCAGGTCGACCGCGTGGCAGACGGCGCTCACACTGCTGCAGGAGGCCGAACCGCCCTTCATCCCGGCGGGCGCGCACGTGATGACCGTGGTCATCGAGTTCCCGCCCGGCGATCCGGGCACGCCGCCGCACCGGCACTCAGGCCCGGCGTTCGGCTACGTGGTGGAAGGCGAGATGCTGCTGGAGCTGGAAGGCGAGCCGGAGCGGGTCGTCCGCGCAGGTGAGGCGTTCTGGGAGCCGGGCGGCGACGTCATCCACTACCAGGACGGCAACAACCGCGACGACGTCCCGCTCCGGTTCACCGTCACCATGCTGTGCGAACCCGGCCAGCCGATGCTCACCCTCGTGGACGACGAGGAGCTCGCCCAGCGCCGAGAGCGCCGGGCCCCTCGGCCGTCCGATGCGGAGCCACCACGCTGACACCCGGCCCCCTCCACGCACCGGCACGCCGGAGGCGCGCCCGGGCCGCATCCCGGTCGGCGGCCAGGGGCGTGCGCGGACCGCGCACCGGATCTCCAGGATCACGGCAAGCCATGAATCGGGCATTAACCCGCCCCGGCGATGCTGTGCCTATCGTGAACAGGGGCGAGTCCAGTGACCTGCGACGACAGGTGACAAGAACGGGGTGGATCGCGATGCCTGATGGCAGCATCGACGCGGCGGAGCTGAAGCGGCGTCTGGGCCGGGTGGGGGTCTGGGCGAGCACGCTGAGCGGGGCGCCGGCCTCGTTCGAGCGGGAGGCCGCCGCCGAGATGGAGGGCCTGGGTTTCGGGACGCTGTGGGTCGGTGAGAGTCCGAAGGGCAAGGAGGCGCTGGCCCATGCGGCGATCCTGCTGGGCGCGACACAACAGCTGATGATCGCTACCGGTATCGCCAACATCTGGGCCCGCGACCCCGTCGCCGCCACGAACGGGGCCAACGCTCTCGAGGAGGCGTTCGACGGCCGGTTCGTGTTCGGCCTGGGCGTGAGCCACGCGCCCACCGTGTCGGCGAGAGGCCACGACTACCGCAGACCGGTGTCGGCGATGCGCGCCTACCTGGACGCCATGGACGCCACGGAGTACGAGGGCCCGCTGCCGGAACCGGCTCCGCGGATGCTGGCCGCCCTGCGACCGAGGATGCTGGAACTGGCCGGGCAACGCACCCACGGCGCACACCCCTATTTCGTCACCGTCGAGCACACGGCGCGAGCGCGCGCCGTTCTCGGCCCCGATCGTGTGCTGGCGCCGGAGCAGACGGTCGTGCTCGACACCGACCCGGATCGGGCGCGGCAGACCGCCCGCCGTTTCATGTCGCTCTACCTCGGCCTGCCGAACTACACCAACAACCTGCGCGATCTGGGCTGGGATGACCGGCACCTCGCCGACGGCGGCAGCGATGAGCTGGTCGATGCCATCGTGGCGTGGGGTGACCCCGAGACGATCATCGAGCGGGTTCGAGGCCATCTCGACGCGGGCGCGGACCATGTCTGCGTCCAGGCCCTCGCCGACACCCCCGAGCGCATGCTGGAGGACCTGCGCACCCTGGCCCGCAGCGACGTCGTCTCCAGCTGACCCCAGGGGTCAGGCTCCGAGGATCACGAGCACCGGCAGGATGACGGCCATGACCGCCACCACGAGGACGACGACTATCTCGAGCAGACTGACCTGACACGCGAAGCGTTGGGGGCCCAGCCTCGACTCGACCGCGCCCAGCGCGCCGAACCGGCGCGCGAGGGCCCGGTCCCGCCGCATCAACCCCTTCTCGATCTCGACCAGCATCTGGTGCTCTCGTCTGGTGAGTTCCATGAGCGACCTCCGGATCAGGTGACCCGTTCGGGCTTCACGGTTGGCCTCTCTCCACGCCTGCCCTGTCGTGGGCTTGGGGGCCGATGGCCACTTGCGGGTAGTGCAGGTCGAAGGCGGGCCGTTCGGACCGGATGGCGGGAATTCTCTTGAAGTTGTGCCGGGGTGGCGGGCAGGAGGTGGCCCACTCGAGGGAGTTGCCGAACCCCCAGGGGTCGTCCGCGGTGACCCGGGGCGCCCGTCGAGCGGCCCACCAGACGTTGTAGAGGAACGGCAGCGTCGAGGCGCCGAGCAGGAACGCGCCCGCCGAGGAGATCTGGTGGAGCGTGGTGAAACCGTCGGCGGCGCTGTAGTCCGCATACCGTCGCGGCATGCCGATCGCCCCCAGCCAGTGCTGGACGAGGAACGTGGTGTGGAAGCCGATGAACAGCGTCCAGAAGTGCCACTTGCCGAGTCGCTCGTTCAGCATACGGCCGGTCATTTTCGGCCACCAGAAGTAGAAGCCGGCGAACATGGCGAACACGACGGTGCCGAACACCACGTAGTGGAAGTGCGCGACGACGAAGTAGCTGTCGGTGACCTGGAAGTCCAGCGGCGGCGAGCCCAGGATGACCCCGGTCAGCCCGCCGAGCAGGAACGTGAGAAGGAACCCGACCGCGAACAGCATGGGCGTCTCGAAGCTCAGGTGCCCCCGCCACATGGTGCCGATCCAGTTGAAGAACTTCACGCCGGTGGGCACGGCGATGAGGAAGGTCATGAACGAGAAGAACGGCAGCAGCACCTGGCCGGTCGGGAACATGTGGTGCGCCCACACGGCCATCGACAGCCCGGAGATGGCGATCGTCGCCCCGACCAGCCCGACGTAGCCGAAGACCGGTTTCCTGCTGAAGACAGGAAGGACCTCGGTGATGATGCCGAAGAACGGCAGCGCGATGATGTAGACCTCGGGGTGGCCGAAGAACCAGAACAGGTGCTGCCACAGCAGCGGCCCGCCGTTGGCAGGGTCGTAGACGTGGGTGCCGAACTTGCGGTCGGCCTCCAGCGCGAGCAGCGCGGCGGCCAGCACGGGGAAGGCCATCAGCACGAGCATGCTGGTCAGCAGCACGTTCCAGGTGAAGATCGGCATCCTGAACATCGTCATGCCCGGCGCGCGCATGCAGATGATCGTGGTGAAGAAGTTGACCGAACCGAGGATCGTGCCGAGCCCCGACAGCGCCAGGCCCATGATCCACAGGTCGCCGCCAGGAGTCGGGCTGTAGGTGACGTCCGACAGCGGCGTGTAGGCGAACCACCCGAAGTCGGCGGCGCCTCCGGTGACGACGAATCCGCTGAAGGCGATCAGGCCGCCGAACAGGAACAGCCAGAGGCTGACCGCGTTCAGGCGGGGGAAGGCGACGTCGGGCGCGCCGATCTGGAGCGGCATGATGACGTTGGCGAACCCGGCGAAAAGGGGGGTGGCGAACAGCAGCATCATGATCGTGCCGTGCATCGTGAACAGTTGGTTGTACTGGTGGGCGGTGACCAGTTGCAGCCCCGGTTGGACGAGCTCGCCACGGATGATCAGTGCCATCACACCGGCCAGGGCGAAGAAGATGAACGAGGCGATCAGGTACATGTAGCCGATGACCTTGTGATCGGTCGTCGACAGCCAGTTGGCGATCACCTCTCCCTTGCGCCGACGCGCGGCCGGAGCGAGTGGTGATGTGAGGGGCTCGTCTTCGGGTGGCTTGTGAATGGTCATCGGACACTCCCCCTCCGCCACCGTGGCGGGTGTCATGACTGCCGGATGAGTACGGCCTGCCCTCCCCCGGCGCAGGCCACATGGACCGCTTTACCCCCGTCTAGCAGGCCATATGCGTTATGGTCGAAATGTCCGCCGAGCCGACAACGCGCCGAGTGCTGGACCGACGCGCCGTCGCCGTAACGGATCCGGCGCGACCACACGTCGAAGGTCCGGGGAGACGAAAGCCCGCGCTCATCCCGTGAGCGGGCTTTCCGCGCAGAGCCCGGCTCGCAGCCTGCCGAGTATGTCGCGCAGCATGCGGGAGACGTGCATCTGCGAGATGCCGCACTCCGCAGCGATCTCCTCCTGGGTCAGGTTGCCGTAGAAGCGCAGGAGCAGGATGGTCCGCTCGCGGGGCGGCAGGGCGTCGATGAGCGGTTTGACGGCCTGCGTGTCGATCAACACCTCGAGCGAGTCGTCCCGGTCGGGGATGAGGTCGCCGAGGCAGGTGTCCTCGTCGCCGGTGAGGGGCGCGTCGAGGGAGAAGGTGCTGTAGGCGGTCGCGGCGTCGAGGGTGAGCAGGACGTCCTCCTCCGACAGCCGCATCTTGGCGGCCAGCTCGGCCACGGTGGGCGAGCGCTGCAGGGTCTGACTCAGGTCGGCGATGAGCCGGTTGAGTTCCGAGCGGCGCTCCTGGTAGACGCGCGGCACCCTGATGGCCCAGGTACGGTCACGGAAATGCCGTTTGACCTCACCCATCATGGTGATGACCGCATATCCCCCGAAGTCGTGGCCGAGGCCGGCGTTGTAGCCGTTGATGGCCTTCATCAGGCCGACGTAGGCGGCCTGGACAAGATCCTCCAAGGGTTCGCCGCGGTTACGGTAGCGGCGAGCGATCTTCATGGCCAGCCGGCTGTGCATGCGCACGATGTGTTCACGCAGCCGCTCCCGGCGGAGCGGGGATGTCTCCGGGTGCGCCATGGCAGCCAGGAGTTCTTCGGCGGTCATGTCTTCGAACGTGGTGTCCTGGACGACCATCTCTGATCCTTAGCTTGCAGGCGGCCGCCGCGCGGGACATTTCAGCCGGTAGCACGCCTGATCCGACGCGAAGGCCGCTGCTGGACCTCACCTGCCACATTCCCCTTCGGCGGAGTTATTCCACCTTTTATGGCGATAAGTCACTTTCTCTGGGGGTGCCCATTCCTGCCGCCGGGACCGGGCACGGCGTCACCTTCGGCCCTTGCCCCGGCCGCTCGTCGTCGGCCGCGCCGTGCAGCCTCGGGAACGGCTCGCCTTCCTCCTCGGTGACGTACGCGCGGATCCGGTAGGCGCCCGTACGATCTGCGCTAGATCGGCGACCGGTCGCGCAGATGATCTTCTTCGACGATGAAGCGGGTCAGGTCGACGCGGGAGCTGACATCCAGCTTCCTGAAGATCTGGCGCAGGTGGAACGCGACGGTATGCATGCTGATGAACATCTGGTCAGCGGCCTGGCGGTTGGTCAGCCCCTGCGCGACGAGGCGGGCGACGGCGCGCTGCGTGTCGGTCAGGCTCGCCCATCCGAGCGTCGCGCCCCCGCCTCGCGTCCAGTGCCGGTGCCGTACGCCCAGCCTGCGCAGCCGGCGACGCACCCGCGCGCTGTCTCGGACCGCTCCCGTCGCCTCGTACTCGGCGAGCGCCTTGTTGAAGCTGCTGATCGCCTGGTCGCACTCGCCTGTCAGCGCGAGTGCCGCCCCGAGATCCTCTCTGGCCGACGCCCGCGCGTAGGCGTCCGCGGCGTGGGCGACGGCGACGCCCAGGGCCGCCATGTCGCCGTCGAGCAGGCCGCGGGCGTGAGCCGCCGCGGCCACCACGACGGCGAAGTCCGGGTTGTCGTCGGCCAGCGCGTTGATCGCCGCGGTGAACGTCTCGGCCCGCGCCCGATCGCCCTCGCTCAACGCCAGCCGGACCAGCCACGCCGCGATGCTCGGATCGACGATGAGGACGGAGCGGCGCCGCTCGATCATGGGGCGGAGTTCGGCGATCAGCGCCATGGCCCGGCGTGGACGTCCCAGCGCCTCAGCGACCTGCGCGGCGAGCAGGAGGCAGCGTACCCGCCCGTGTGCCGCGGCGTAGGGGGACAGTTCCGCGCGCTCACCCTCCACGAGGGCCGCCGCCGCCTGCAGATCTCCGCGGCGCAACGCGGCCGCTCCGAGCACCGCCATGCCCAGTGACGTGAACAGATGGGTGCCCAGCGCGTCGGCGACGACCAGACCCGCTTCCGCCGCCGACACCACCGCGGCCAGGCGGTGTCCGGCCAGCTCGCAACGGGCGCGCAGAAGCGCGGGGCCCGCCGCCCAGGCGGTGTGCCCGAGCGCCTCCACCTCCTCGCGCGCCGCGCGCACTTCTGTCTCCGCCTCGTCCAGGCAGCCGGCGTCGAGGAGCATCGACACCAGAGCCAGCCCCGGATGGGTACGGCGCGCCGCCATCGACCCTTCGCCCGCCCGCCGTACGGCCTCGCGAGCCAGGCGGATCCCGTCGTCGAGCCTGCCCTCGTTCCAGCTCGCGACCGACATGACGGTCAAGGCGGCGACCACGACGGCGTCGGCGTGGCCGTCCACGTCTTCGAGGATCGACGCGGCCTGCCGTACGGCGGGCTCGATGTCCTCCTGTTCGGCAGAAGCCTGGAGCAGCACCAGCCTGGCCTGGTCCCGTACGGCGTCGGGCAGGTCGGGTGTCGCCAGTGCCTTCTCGGCCTCGGTCACCGCGTGCGCCGTCTCGCCTGCGAGGAGGCTCGCGGCCGACAGCGCGCAGCGCAAGCGGGCGGCGTCCGCCGGGGAGGGGTCCCGGTCCAGGGCCTCGGTGATCAGCTCGACGGCCTCCGTCAGCCGCCCGGCCTCCGTCATGGCCCGGGCGACGTCGAGTGTGAGGGTGTGGCGACTCGCAGAGTCACCGGTGAGCAGCTTCATGGCGCGCCCGCCGGCGGCGGCCGCGGCCTCCGGGGTCTCGGCGCGGAGTTCGTCCACCACCTGGCCCAGCCGGGCGAGGGTGCTCCTGCCGGGATCCTGGGCGTCGACCCGCAGATGAGCGGCCTCCATGGCGGAGCCGCGGCGGTCCAGGAGGATCCCGCCGATCTGGTGGTGCAGGGCTTGGCGTAGTGGTGGAGGCAGTCCGTCGACGACGGCTTTCCTCACGAGATCGTGCCGGAAGAAGAGGAAGTCGGGGGCGTCGGCGAGGACGTCGGCGACCATGGCCTCCTGCAGGGCGGGCAGGATTGCGGCCGGCGTCCTGCCGAGAACCTCTGCGACGTCCTCGGGCAGGAAGGAGCCTCCGAGCACGGCGGCGGTCTCGACCACCTGGCGCGCCTGGCCGCTCAGTCGTTCGAGGCGCCGCCCCACGGCCCGTTTGAGCCGTTGCGGAAGTCGCTCAGAGATCAGCCGGGACTGCCCGCCCGCGACGTGGACCACGCCCTCGTCGCACAGCCCGGCCAGGAGCTCGGTCAGAAGGAGAGGATTGCCTTCGGCTCCCGCCACCAGCTCCATCACCTCACGACCGGGAGGCGCGGGAAGGAAGTCGGCGACCAGCGCGGCCACGGCGTCGGTGGGCAGCGGGCCGAGCTCGATCCGCGTGGCGCCCTCCGCCTCCATGAGGGCGAACAGCTGCTCGGCCTCCGCTCCGCGGAAGTCGGTGTTCCTGGCGAGCAACCAGACGAGAGGGTGGGCGGACAGCTGCGGCTGAAGGGTCCTCAGCGCCATGAGGGTGGCGGGGTCGGCCCAGTGGAGGTCGTCGAGGACCACGGCCACGGGGTGGACGGACGCCAACACTTCGGCTCGGCCCCGCAACCGCTCGAGGAGCACGACCGGCCTGTCCATGGCATTCGTCAACGACTCGTTGAACGCCGACAGCAGCGGCGCCATCGGAACGAGCCGGCCGAGCATCTCGGCCCGGCCCACGGCGAGCGAGAATCCAAACGCGGAGGCCGTGTCGGCGGCCTCGGCCAGAAGGGCGCTCTTGCCCGCGCCTGAGGTCCCGTCGAGGAGGAGCACCCCACCGGCTCCCGGCCTCGCCGCTCGGAAGAGTCCAAGAACAGCGCGCCATTCGCGCTCACGTCCACGCATCCGTCACTCCGAAGAGCGTCCCCCCTGCGGATAACGAAACGACTGCGAGCAGCATATGCGCACCGCTCGCACAACCCCCATCCAGGTAGTCCCCGTCGGCGAACCCCCATATCGCCCCTAAGGACTACCCGAATTGAGGATGTCAAGTCAGCCGTCCGGAGCAAGCCTCGAAGGTGTGGGCCCTATTCGTCAGAAGGAGGTCCGGCAATGGGACTGCTTCAGAACCGCAGAGGCGACCAAGGCCCCTGCCGCGTCTCGCTGCCTCGCGCGTTCGAGGACCGCGAGGCCCAGGCACATCAAGATCTCGGGATGAGCGATGGCCGCATCATCTGACTCGGTGGTCGCGAGCTACGTGCCCGTGGCCGGCTATGACAGCTACCTCGAAGCCCAGAAGGCGGTCGACCGCCTGTCCGACGAGCGCTTTCCCGTGCAGGAGGTCGCCATCGTCGGCAGCGGCCTCAAGCTGATGGAGAAGGTGCTCGGACGCATGACCGCCCTCAAGGCGGCCGGGCTCGGAGCACTGTCCGGCGCCTGGTTCGGCCTGCTGGTCGGGTTGTTCTTCGCGATCTTCGCGGTGAGGGTCTCACTGCTCGCCCTGATCGTCTGGGGCCTGATCTGGGGGGCGATCGCCGGCGCCGTGTTCGGCTTCATCTCGCACCTGTTCACCGGCGGACACAGGGACTTCGTCGCCAGCAGCCAGCTGATCGCTGACAGGTACGAGGTGCTCGTCGCCCCGGCACACGCCGAACGCGCGCGGGAGCTGCTCCAGATCCGCCCGATCTAGAAGACAACGAGGGGACACTCCGATGGCCAAGGCAGTCGGCATCGATCTCGGTACGACGAACTCAGTGATCGCCGCGATGGAGGGCGGGCAACCCACCGTCATA